>JBBRSF010000054.1:0-1567 GCA_038245685.1 Minisyncoccia bacterium | reverse complement strand
TGGTTATGACAAGTAAGTCTAAAGGGCGTAAACCGGTGCGCTGAAGCGCGTTTTTTTCCCTAGTAGGTAGAAGCAGAATGTCTTTACAGAAATCTCCTGTACTGCCGGTCTATAAAAGGGCTCTTTCATAGAGTTTTGAGTCTTTAGGAACAGGCAGAAGCTGAGGATATACGCTATCATTCATTTTTTCGGATGTTACATCCTTAGAATTAGCCACTTGAGAAGTGACTAATTCTAACTTCTGACCCATGTCCTCAGGGGGCATAATCTCATCCTCATCAACTGAGGCAAGAAGATTGAAATGTAGCCAAACTACTTGACCTTCGTTTTCTTCCGCGATCATCGCTTGAAAATCCTTTTGGGTTATCTCGACTATTGTCCCGTTCTTGCTTGTTTTCTTCCAGATTGTACGATCTCCAGCTGTGAACCGAATGGAAAAGTTGGCGACAGGAATGCCTTTGTGCCACGTTCCCTCAAAAGCAACTCCGTCTGCGCTGGTAGTGGCCCAAAAATCCAAATCGGATGTTGAGACCATTCGATATTCGTTATCTGCGCGAGTGAAATCCCACACAAATTGAGTCAAAGTAATTTTCATTCTTTTCTCCTTTCATAGAAATGCGATTGGTGTGAATCTCGAAGTCTTTCTTTGCACTACAATATGCAGTACATTCTAAGCACAAATATGCTCAAAATGCACTCCATATTGTAATTTTTCTTTCCACATATTTTCAAAGTACAAGAAAACGTGTCTTTAATTTCTATTAGAGCAGCTATTGCTTAAGAGATATTAAAAAGTAGAAGAAGTCTAGCAGAAAATATTGAAAGAGTCAAGCACTATAGGATATTGGTGGAGATGCCGGGAATTGAACCCGGGTCCGGGAAAACACCGTCAAAAGAGTTTAGCTAGAGGTAGAATATTTTTTAAATAGTGCATACTTCGGAAAATAAACAAACCTAGGTATGCTTCCGATGAATGGTTATCGATGTAAAAAGTCCATCGAGAGTCCCTTTTCCATCTTATCTCAGTTGGTTATCTCTATTTAAGTTGAGCCGAGAAAAACCTAAATAAAGGTTGTGCCGAATTAGGCAGCAAAAGCATACTGCATTTCTGCAGCAGGAGCTTTCAACTGTGCTAGTCCAGCGTCAACGATGTCAAGGAATGAATCCTTGGCATATGCCATTTTGTTAGCATTTATTGTTTTTTCTATTTGTCGAATAGATTCGCTCTAACCTCTTTTAAAAGTGCAGATTTCTCGTCGAATCCTGTCATCCCCTATACGTAAATCTATGCCTCTATTGTACCATAAATGGCTCACATTTTCATATACTCTTTAGCTTCGCGTTTTTCTTCTAAAGCAACGTCTCTTTGCTTGACTAATTTTCTTTTTTCTTGGTCTTTTCGACCTTTTGCTAATGCTATTTCCACTTTCAGTATCTTTCCTTTGGTGTAGACAGAAATCGGGGCTATGGTGATATTTCCTCCTGCGTTTAGTTTTACTTGAAGTTTCAAAATTTCTTTTTTGTGAAGAAGAAGTTTACGAGTGCGTTTTGAATCATAACCTTTTGT
>JBBRSF010000053.1:0-1797 GCA_038245685.1 Minisyncoccia bacterium | reverse complement strand
ATTTTGCATATCATTTAGTAGCGTCCCCCAATCTGTTACTCCGTTGATTGATATTGCCCCACTAAATTTTTTTGGATAAGCTACGATACTCCTTAATGCCAAATACCCTCCATAACTATTACCCATTAGGTACGCATTTGAAATAGACATATCTTTTTCAATTTTTTTTAAAGAACTTATGACATCTGCCACGTCTCCCTTGCCGACATTTTTCAAGATTGATTCTGCAAATTTTACACCATATCCATAGCTTCCACTGTAATCTAGTTTAAAAACAACCACATTATTTTCAACCATTTTATTTAATATCAAATCATAAACAGCGTAACTCGCATAAGAATGATACCCCAAGCTTGTCTGTCTGTATGGACCGCCGTGAAGCCAGATTACTAATTGGTGTGGTAGTTTTTTATCAAAATTCTCCGGAGTCATCAAAACTCCATGCATCCCTCCCCCGAGCGAAATGTCTTTCTCTACTACTGTCTCAATCACGCCACTTGGCAAAATTCCAGAAAACTTTCCTACTTCATCCGTACTTTCATTGTAAAATTCCGGAAATGAAGAAGAGCCTTGTATTACAAAAAAGAGGATGCCATCATTAAATTTTCTCATTTTCAGAGCATAAGAAACATTCTCCGCTATAATTGAAGTAGTCTTTTTCTTGAAATCATATTTATATAAGTTCCATTCATAAGCACTAGCCTTATTTGAAACAAAATATAAACTATTAGCTCCGGTAAAAGTAAAACCACTCACGGTGGTAGGCTTAGCAAAAAGTTTTATTCCTTTGAATATTTTACCTTTCAAGGTAGTCAAGTCGAGAGTGTAAAGAACTGGGTACCCGCTTGAATCATCCTGATAAACCATTCTTTTTTCGTCCTGAGAAAAGGCGACAATCGTGCCTTCATCCCCTAACGTGTCCCAAGAACTAAGTTTATAACTTCGAGTGTAAGTTTTCCTATTTTTTGTATCTGTTAAATAAAAATTTCTGGTATGTACGTTGTTTTTCCAGATAGAACTGGTCGTGAACGTAAAACGTGGTACGGTGCCGATTATTTCATCGGTCGGCAATTTGGGCCTAGTCTTACCAACATCACGACAAGAAAGATCGCTTACTATGCAATTATAAAAATCAGGATTCCCCACCTGCCCATATTGAAGCACAAAGGAATCAGTTGATTGCGAAACTATTTTTCCATAGCTAATACCTCCCGCAGACGAAAATAAAGGATAAAAAACAATAATTCCCAAAATAATTAACTTGTATTTATTCGGCAGGCTAAATTTCATTTACTGAGTATAGCATGACTAGAAAATACCATTGGCGGAGAGAGAGGGATTCGAACCCTCGGTCCTTTTAAGGGGACGACAGTTTAGTAAACTGTTGGTTTAAGCCACTCACCCATCTCTCCTTAAACCTCACACAAATATCTCACTCATCTCTCCAACGTTTCTCCAAAACTGAAGACAGTATAGCAGAAAAAATGGAAAAATGTCAGGAATATGCTAAAGTATTTAAGTTGTTTAAATATAGGTAAAAACACAAAGGAGCCGTGTCAGAGCGGTCTAACGTACCTCTTTGCTAAAGAGGCAGGGGCTTCATAACCCCTCGACGGTTCGAATCCGTCCGGCTCCGCAGGTGATAATGTGCTTATGCACATTATCAAGGATTCGAACGACGGAGTCTAAAATTTTTACCAGAAAATTTTACGAGTCGGTGCCCAGGCAAATTTTTTATGACGATAAAAAATTTAGCCACGGGAGAAATTCCGTCCGGCTCCGCTAGTTGAACATAAT
>JBBRSF010000052.1:0-1890 GCA_038245685.1 Minisyncoccia bacterium | reverse complement strand
GATAGTCTCGAAACGGAGGATGTTGTCTGCAATTACGAGATACGCGTTTATTTTAGCGGCGAAAATTTCAACAAAAATTCGAAGATCAAAATGTGGTCGCGATAACATTTTGTAGGAATTCGAATTTTCTCTTTCTAGAATAATAGTACCGATATCGTAGCGTGGAATAGAAAGAAAAGGCGCTGTGCCTATAATAAGAATAGGATGACGGGTGGTGATAGCTTGTTTACATAGCTCGATTTTTTTCTTTGTAGTCAAAGCACCATGAAAAGAAAAAGTAAATTGTTCTATACCCTTAGAAAGTTGTGAATTAAATTCGGCTATGTCACTCTCCGTAGGGAGTACTATAAATATTGAATGTCCTTTTGCAAAGGATTCGCGAATCATCGTTTTATAAGTAGATACGCGATCTTCTATCTTATATTGAAGGAGCACTTTTTCTGATTGAAAACCAATCGCATCACCAGTAGATATATTTTGATAATGAGAAGAATTATTTTCTACTATCTCTTCTTTAATTTTTAAAATTTCCGCATACTCTTCGATGAATGCTCTAGGGATGAGTGACATCACAGATGTATTTCTGTTCTGTGCAAAATACTTACTGTTTTCAAATATTGCGTCTATATATTCTTTTCGAAATATTGAGGGGCCGAGGTTAAGAGCAACTTTACGAAGATTGAAATTCATTTCCTTCACATCACCCTTCATTTCTTTTAGATTTGTAACCGAGGTCACCAGCGCCAGAAGTTTTTTGCCTTTCAATGGCACAGAAACTACATTTCCAGGAAAAATATCGAGGCTAGAAAAGTACGTCAGGTCGCCTTTCAATATGCTCTTTTTGAGAGGAATTACGGATACTATTTTCATCCCGATTGGAATTTTATCAGTTTTTTCGTCGGTCGCCTCCATTTCTTTTATTTTAACATATATATGATATATTACTTTTATGGGTATTTTTACCAAAAAATTAGGCATTGATCTCGGAACTGCGAATACCCTTGTGTTTATGCCAGGCAAGGGAATTGTCTTAAATGAACCATCCGTGGTGGCTGTATCTGAGCAGGATAATAAAATATTGGCCATAGGCTTTGAAGCCAAGGATATGATAGGGAAGACACCGGACAACATCATCACTTATTGTCCTATGAAAGACGGGGTTATCGCCGACTACAGAGTTACAGAAGCAATGCTAAGGTATTTCATATCGAAGGCTATGGGCAAGTGGAACTTTTTCAAACCAGACGTCATGGTCTCGGTTCCAGCGGGAGTGACTTCCACTGAACGACGTGCAGTTGTAGAAGCAGCCATTCGCGCGGGTGCGAAGAATGCATATGTAGTCAAAGAGCCGATTCTAGCTGCCATCGGAGCAGGAATTCCTATTTACGAATCGAAAGGCTACATGGTAGTAGATATCGGAGGAGGAACTACCGACGTGGCAGTTATTTCTCTAGGAGGAATTGTAGCTTCTACTTCTGTAAAATTTGCTGGGAATAAAATCGATGCAGCTATCGCGGACTACATCAAGAAAACTTTTAACTTAGCTATTGGCGATAGAACAGCCGAAGAAGTAAAAATAAAAATTGGCGCCGCAGTTCCGCTCGAAGAAGAACTTCAAGTCACCATCAAAGGGCGAGACTTTATCCAAGGACTCCCTCGTTCAGCTCAAGTCAGTACAAATGAGATAGTTAAAGCCATCGACGCCGAACTCCGACAGATAATCAAAGCCATAAAAGATGTATTGCAAGAAACTCCTCCCGAACTTGCCTCTGATATCATTGATCACGGTATTATTATGACCGGAGGCTCTTCTCAGCTTAGAAACCTTACCGACCTTGTTTATAGAAAGACGGGAGTGAAAGCCACTCTTGCAGATGACGCTCTTTTTTG
>JBBRSF010000051.1:0-2033 GCA_038245685.1 Minisyncoccia bacterium | reverse complement strand
TATTGCGAGAGCTTTATTCATGTCTCCCTCAGCTTCTTCTAAGGCTCTTTTACATTGCATTACCGAAATACCAGTAGCATCTCTTAATTCTTTTATTTGTTCGGTGGTTATTTGTGTTGACATAGGTTTTTTTACCTGCAAAGAGCAGGGTAGTATATATAAGTTATATTATTAAGATGTTTTAGTCGGAGTGGAGAGCTGTCCTTCCTTGTAAGCGTTTGCAATTGCAAGGGAAAAAAAGTTTATAGAAGGAATGGCTCCATCGTTTGCAACGATAGGGTAGTCGATACCTTTGATGTTTGAGTCAGAATTAACTAAAGCAATAACAGGTATGCCAGACTTTCTAGATTCGGTAGCAGCAATATGTTCAGCGCGGGCATCTACAATGAAAATAGCATCCGGCGCCTTTTTAAGACCTAAAAGTCCGGTGTAATATCTAGCAAGCTTTTCCATTTTCTTAGCCATGACTACTCGCTCTTTCTTAGTGTATTTATCAAGTCCTCCTTGAGCGCTATCTTTTTGATAGGTTTCAAGCTCTATTATTCTCTTTTTTATTTCCGTAAAGTTGGAGAGAGTGCCACCGATCCATCTTTCTATAACATAGGGCATATTTAAGGACTCGGCTACATTTTTGGTAACTACTTTTGCTTCAGGTTTTGTTCCTACAAAAAGCATGGTTTTGTTTCGTGCGCCCAGAGTTTTTATGAATTCTGTTGCTTCGGTCAAGAGCTCATGAGTCTTTTCAAGATTTATGATATCTGCTTTATTCTTTGTAGTGTGTATATAAGTAGAAACAGAAGGGTGTCTTCTGGTCTTTGAGTATCCGTAATGGGCCCCCGCTTTGAACATTTGCTCGATTGCCCCGTCGTTATTTTCCCTATCGGTTTTGACTTTTTGCATGAGAATAATATAGCAGAAAGCTAGGTATTTTGCAAATTGGTTAAAAAACTCCTTCTTTGACTAAAAGGCATTTTTTGGTTAAGATGCATTATATGAATATAGGCATGAGACAATCAAAGCTTTTTACAAAAACTAGAAAAGAAGCCCCAGCGGACGAAGTATCTAAAAATGCTGAACTCTTAGTTCGAGGAGGTTTTGTTCACAAAGAAATGGCGGGTGTGTATAGTTACCTGCCTTTGGGTCTGCGGGTTCTAAGGAAAATTGAGAATATCATCCGAGAAGAAATGGACAACGTCGGAGGACAAGAAGTGCTTTTGTCTTCTATGCAACCGAAAGAAAACTGGGAAAAAACTGGCAGATGGGATTCGATGGATGACCTTTATAAAGTCTCTGATTCTTCCGACCGAGTAGTGGCTCTTGGCCCGACTCATGAAGAGATAATAGTTCCAATTTTAAAAAATTTCGTAACGTCCTACAAGGATTTTCCTGTAGCCGTTTATCAAATACAAAACAAATTCAGAATGGAGTTGCGGGCGAAGTCTGGCATGTTACGCGGAAGGGAATTTATAATGAAAGATATGTATTCCTTCCACAACTCAGAAGCCGATTTTGAAGCATTTTATGAAAAGATGAAGAATGTTTACAAAAGTGTCTTTACTAGAGCTGGAATAGGTCATATTACCTACATGACCTTCGCTTCCGGTGGAACTTTTTCTAAATATTCGCACGAATTTCAGACTCTTACTTCGGTAGGAGAAGATACTATCTATCTAAATGAAAATACTGGAATTGCGATAAATAAAGAAGTGTTAAATGAAGAAGTTCTTTCCTCGCTAAACTTGAAACTTTCAGATCTTACTGAACATAAATCTATCGAAGTGGGAAATATCTTTGATTTAAAAACCAAATATTCTACCCCTTTCGACTTATCTTTCACTGATGAAAAAGGAGAAAAAAATACCGTTCTTATGGGGTGCTATGGTATAGGACTTGGCAGGCTTATGGGAACAGTTGTGGAAGTTTTGTCTGACGATAATGGAATCATCTGGCCCGAGTCCATCGCTCCATTTACAGTCCACTTGCTTCTTCTTGGGAATGACGAATCTGTGGAAAAAGAAGCAGACAAAATTTAT
>JBBRSF010000050.1:0-2179 GCA_038245685.1 Minisyncoccia bacterium | reverse complement strand
TGCAAACCCACTCCGCTGGGCCATGATAGGAGCGATGGGAGTAGCCAAGGGAGGAGAAGCCGGAAAAGAAGTACGCCTTAAAAAAGAAGAAGTAATTGAAAAGACAAGAATCCAAGACGCCGAAAAAGCAGCCGAAGAAGCATGGAGAATATACGATGAGGCTCAAAAAGAAAGCGAGGCGGAAGGCAAAACATCGGTTTCCACGCAATCATTGAAAGAAGCGTATCTTACGGAAATGCCAAAAGATTTATTTGGGCGCTTGGGAGACCCTAAAACTGTCAAGGGTTTTTGGCAAAACCTAATGCAATTACATATTACACTTGCTCTAGATTCCCTAGCCAACAAAATGAACTCTATACACGATAATACAAAATTATCAGACAAAGAGGTGTACGATCAACAAATAAAGTTAATGAAAAAATGGGAGAAAGATCTACTAGACTATGATCGTATTTTGACCCAGTACGGCACAGTAGATGAGCTAGCAATGGGCTTGAGATATATGCAGAAAATCGGAAAAGGGGTAGTGGTTGGAATGCAAATAGAAACAGGACTAATTTCTTTAACAAAACTTTTGGGCGGTGTTGCGAACTTTTTCACTTCTCATGACATTCATCCCGCAGACTGGATTACTAATCATACAAAACATTTATTTGACAGTAAACCCGAGACCCCTGTACATTCTATTGTTACTCCAAAAATCCCCGTGAACGTTAAAAATCTCACAAGTGCAGGATACAGAGAAACAGCAACAGAGCAAGGAAAAGTTTTTGTCCGCCCACATGCCGACGGAACTACCGATAAAATATTGCCAAATGGTAAATACGAAAAAATAAATCCTGATGGAAAATTAGCAGAAAGAGGAACTATATCTGTAAAAGAAGCGAACCGTTATGGGATAAAACTTCCAGAAAAATATGTAACTGAGGGAATTAAGTTCAACAAAGGACAAGGAGCAATCCAAGGTATTCTTGATTTGAAAAAAGAAATGCGAGTAAAGTTTCATAATGATTTTTCTAATGCTCCTAAGAGCGTGCAAGAGTTCATGAAAGAAACGAATGTAATAAAACAAGCAAAGGAACTTGGGCTTTACGATCCTAACAACATTAAAGAGAGCTCTCTTATAAGTGACGATACAATCATAAAATTTGACAATAGGGGGAATATTTTGTTCGGCAAACCTGATGCCGCAGGAAACATACCAATACTTAAACATTACGAGGGAAGAATGTTTGATTCGGATCATTCCGGAAACTCATCCGAAGCTTTAAAAGTTAAAAATCTTAATATTAAATCCGAAACAATAGTTCCTGCTACTGAACACTCAACCCAAACGCCAACTAGTTCGATAGAACATTCTGATACAGTCAATGTTTTAGAAAGCCATCCTACTCCAACACATGAGGAAGTAATCCGCACAGAAATTCTCCATAAAATGGAAACGCCAAACGATAAAGTGCGAACTGGGACAACTATACGCATAGGAGGCGACTCGATGCCGACAAAGGGGCTCGGAGGGACAAACATGAGTTACGGCGGAAATAGGATAATCGGGGAACAAAATGGACTAAATGCAGATCAAAACAATTTAGAACATTTCTTCCCGAGTCTTTCCCAGAGTGAGAATGAAATTTTGAATCACCACCCTGAATTTTTGCAAAATCCTTACCACTTATCGGGCGAAAAACTAATGGAGGCCTATCGCGCAAGCAGAAAAGATATGGAATTCTTGTTCAAAGGTAACGAGTCTTCTCAAGTTTTCAAAGATATAAAAAATGTTAGCGCAAAAAGTCTTCTAGATGGTTCAGCAGATCCTTTACAAAGCTCGGGAATGAGCCGACTGGCAAATTATATGAGAGTTCTTAAAAATTTCTCAAAGCTAGAACCAAAATCTGGAATTCTTGGAATAAGAAAAGAACATGCCGAGCAGTATATAGCTCGCGCTCTCCAAAAACTTGAAGCAGAAGGCAAGATAGACTCTTTTGAAGCAAGCGTAAGAAAATAGGGCGCGAGAAAGTGTGTTATATTGGATGAATGCAACACCTCGACGGACTAAATAAAGAACAAAAAGGAGCGGCACTTCATATGAAGGGTCCTCTTCTTATCGTTGCTGGTGCCGGCGCAGGAAAAACAAAAACCATAACGCACAGAATCGTAAATCTTATCAAAAATGGAGTTC
>JBBRSF010000049.1:0-2322 GCA_038245685.1 Minisyncoccia bacterium | reverse complement strand
TATGGAGAGAACGAAAGACCGATCGTGGCGCAAATATTTGGATCGAACAAAGAAAATATGAAAGACACTGCGGAGCTCTGCCGTCTGCTCGGTTTCGACGGAATCGATATAAACATGGGCTGTCCTGATAAGTCTATCGAGAAGCAATGCTCTGGTGCAGCGATGATTAAGAACCCAACTTTGGCTCGAGAAATAATCCGAGCTGTAAAAGAGGGAGCAGGAGATATGCCGGTATCTGTGAAAACTCGAATAGGCTACAACCCGCCTACGCCAAAAGGCTTCGGACGGGCAAGCAAGAATGAAAGTTATTTATTGGACGAGGAATGGATAAAAACTTTACTGTCCGAAGACATCGCAGCACTCACGGTGCACTTACGTACTCGTAAAGAAATGTCGAATGTTCCTGCGCATTGGGACCTGATGAAGCGTGTGGTAGCGATTCGCGACGAGATGAAAAAAGAAACTTTGATATTTGGAAACGGAGATGTTTTAGATATCGAGGATGCAAAAATTAAGATAAAAGAATCAGGTTGTGATGGAGTGATGTTGGGTAGAGCCATATTTGGTAACCCATGGCTTTTTTCGGGGAAAAGTAGTCCGACCATAAAGGAAAAGCTTACAGTCATGATCGAACATACAAAGCTATTCGAGAAAATGCTAGGCATGCATAAGAACTTTGCGATAATGAAAAAGCATTACAAGGCCTATGTAAACGGCTTTGATGGGGCTAAAGAGCTTCGGGTAAAGCTTATGGAAGCGGAGAATGCGGATGAAGTCGAGAAGATAGCTAATGATTTTTTGGCTAAAATCTGCTAAGATAATTTTATGCATGACCTCGCCCTATATAGAAAATACCGACCTAAAAACTTCAAAGAAGTCGTAGGCCAGGCACAAGCCGTCGAAATACTTGAAAGCTCGATCGAGAGCAATAAGGTTTCGCACGCATACCTTTTTGTGGGCTCGCGAGGCACAGGCAAGACTTCGGTGGCTAGAATTTTCGCCAATGAAATAGGAGTATCAGCAAATGATCTATACGAGATAGACGCCGCATCGAACAGAGGCATAGACGACATCAAAGAACTTCGGGACGGTGTGCGAGTTCTACCTTTTGATTCAAAATATAAAATATATATTATCGACGAGGTGCATATGCTTTCCAAGGACGCATGGGGAGCGCTTTTAAAAACTTTAGAAGAGCCACCGAAACATGTTATCTTTATCTTGGCGACTACAGAGCTTCATAAAGTTCCTGAAACTATCATATCTAGGTGCCAAGTATTTACTTTCAAGAAGCCTACAGAGACAATACTTAAAAAGATCCTTACTGAGGTAGCAGAGAAAGAAGGATTTGAGCTCGATAATGGAAGCGCAGAACTCCTAGCGATACTTGCCGACGGATCATTCCGAGATGGGCTCGGCGAGCTTCAAAAAGTACTCAACTTCACAAAAGGCAAGAAAGTTAAAAGGGAAGACGTAGAAAAAATAACTGGCGCTCCGAAGACAACACTGGTCAATGACTACATCGCATCTATCGCCGAGAAAAATATCGAAAAGGGAATCATGGCGGTCAAAACTGCTGCCGATGCGAACCTCGATATGAAGCTCTACTTCAAACTCATCATCCAAAAGTTTCGCCTAGCTATCATCTTGCGCTATGCTCCAAAGTTTCAAAATGAAATGGCAGGGGATTTGAGTGAAGAAGATGTGAACTTTTTAGAGGGATTAGTAAAAGAAGACCCCGCAGGAAAGAGTACTTCCAACGGGGCAGGCAAAGCCGGCATGATTAACTCACATTCAATGGCTATTTTATTAGAGGCGTATAAGAATATGGATAATACTTTTGTGGCCGAGCTTCCGCTCGAGCTTGCATTGGTGAAAATAATTAATAAGGATCAATAAATCTATGAAAGAATCAAATATAGAAGGATATAAACCTCTGGAGACAAAAAAAGGCAAAGCTCACGCGCGAGAGCGCCTGTCTTTGCTTTATACAGGGAAATCGAAGGCGACAGTTGAAGAAATAAACATAGGATTAGACGATCAGGAAAAGAATAAAGAAAAATGGGAAAATCCAGAGTTCACGAAATCGTTCGTGAATATTGGAAAATTCTTGGAAACGTTGAACAAAGCATTGCCTAGATGGCAGAAAGAAATTTTCTCAATTTACGATATGAATCCATCAACGGAGTCTCTGAATCTAGTTAAAGGCCGAGCAAAGAGTTTATTACTTGAAATCGAGAATGCTGAATTCGTATGCGATGAATGGAAAAAAATAATAGCTCTTAGCGGAGACGAGAAGGAAAAAGAAAAATTCAGAGAGTT
>JBBRSF010000048.1:0-2645 GCA_038245685.1 Minisyncoccia bacterium | reverse complement strand
GAAGATTGAATGGCACTTTGGATGTTTATAAAAAGACTGTTTTGAGTAATAGATAGACTTGATTCATGATTAAAGAATATCTGGACAAAGAAAATCTACATCACGCCTACCTTATCGAAGGTGCAAAGGAAAATATACTTCCAGAGTTATTGAGCTTTATCCGAGAGATGGGGGTTTTGACTGCGGGAAATCCAGATTTTATTCAGATGGATTTTGACACTATCAAGATAGAAGATGCTAGAAATTTAAAATCATATGGTAACCAAAAAGGTTTTTCGGAATCCAAGCGAATTTTTCTTATCACAACTAACAGTTTTCTCTTGGAAGCTCAGAATACATTGTTAAAACTTTTCGAAGAACCAATAGAGAATACCCATTTCTTCTTGATAATGCCTGACACAAATGTTTTATTGCCTACAATAGTTTCTAGATTTTATCTCATTAAGTCAAACGAAGAACACCAAGGTGGGGAATATAAACTTGCTGAAAAATTCTTGAGTATGCCCGTAAATAGTCGTATGGATTTCATGAAAGAGTTGTTAGTGGAAAGTGAGAATGAAGAGGAGAGTGAAGATCGAACAGTGGCTGATTCATCTCGATCAAGGGCATTGCGATTTATCAATGCTTTAGAGCTTAGACTTCATGAGAATTTTAACGCAACAAATCCACACAGCTTCGTTTTTGAGCATATTATGAATGTTCGCAAATTTCTTCGCATGCCCGGCTCTTCAGCTAAAAGCTTGATGGAGTCTTTGGTGCTTATCCTCCCGATGTATCCACAGTTATCAAAATAATTTTTACATGCTACAATAGCCTCATGCAATACAACTTTTCCGCATTCAAAAATGAACTCAAGAAAGTAGAAGAATTTCTGAAGAAAGAATATTCCCAGCTCAATATAGGGCGTGCTTCTCCTATGGTCTTAGACGGAATCAGCGTAGAATCTTATGGTTCGTATGTGGACTTAAAGAATGTGGCCTCCATATCGATCGAAGATCCGAAGACTCTTCGTATAGCAGCTTGGGACAAAAGCCAAGTTAAGTCTATCGAGAAAGCCATCGTTTCGGCTAACCTAGGTCTTTCTGTTGCGACAGATGACCAAGGTATCAGAGTTATTTTTCCTCAACTCACTACTGATACACGCCAGACGCTGGTAAAAGTATTGAAAGAAAAATTGGAAGAAAGCAGAATCACCGTACGTAGGGAAAGGGAAGTAGTCCTATCAGACATAGAAGCCCAAGAAAAAGAAGGCAAGATGACCGAAGATGATAGATTTGCCGCCAAGGAAGAACTTCAGAAGATTATCAATGAGACAAACAATAGCTTGGAAGCAATTTTCGAAAAGAAAGAAGGCGAAGTAATGGGTTAGAAAAGTAAATGAGTGTAATAATATTCATAGTAATTCTCTTAGTTTTGGTTTTAGTTCATGAATTTGGACATTTTTTCACAGCGAAAAAATTCGGCATACGCGTGGATGAATTTGGCTTCGGTTTCCCACCGAAACTTTTTGGTAAGAAATTTGGCGAAACAGAATATAGTGTCAATCTCTTGCCCATCGGTGGTTTTGTAAGAATTTTCGGAGAAAGTCCTGATGAAGAAAGTATGACTGGCCCAGATAGCAACAGAAGCTTTATCAATAAACCAAAATGGCAGCAAGCCATCGTTTTAGTAGCAGGATTATTTATGAATTTCTTGCTGGCTTGGATTTTATTTTCCTTTGGATTTATGTCTGGATTACCGACTTCTGTGGGTAGTGAACCAAGAGGGCAAACTCTATCTGATGTGCATTTGGTGATCGTAGATGTCCTTCTCAAATCTCCAGCAGATCTCGCTGGCCTTAAGACTGGGGACAAGATAATGACCATATCTATACCCGCATCTTCTAATTCGAATGATTATATAAAAAATCCCACCCCTGACCAAATCAAGAATTTTATCGTTAGCCATGCAAGTGTTACTTCCACTAAGAACCCTATCGCTATTGGGTACGAAAGAGGACCAGATAAAGAGGCGGTTACTTTTGTCGTCCCTACAGTTATCGGCGCTAGTGACCATCCAAGCATAGGCATATCTATGGACGAAATTGGTACGGCTAAATTGCCATTTTTTCAAGCACTATGGGAAGGAATGAAGCTTACCCTAACCATGATAAAAGCCACAGCCACAGGGCTTTTTGGCCTCATTTGGGGTGGTATACGGGGCAAAGGAAGCCTCTCGGGAGTGAGTGGGCCAGTGGGGATGGTGAGCATCGTAGGGCAAGCCTACAAATTTGGCTTTGCCTACCTTCTATCATTTGCGGCACTTATCTCAGTAAATTTAGGAATAATAAATCTTATTCCTTTTCCAGCTCTCGATGGAGGTAGACTCTTCTTTATTTTAATTGAAAAGATTAAAGGTTCACGTATTAATCCAAAGGTTGCGAACACTATAAATATGGTGGGTTTTGGAATTCTTATCCTTCTCATGGTTGTGATTACCTATCACGATATTGTTAAATTATTTTAGTTAATAATTCTTTAGATGTTCTCAATTTATAGTTCAAATGCAAACCAAAATAATAGAAGAAGTGCGAGCAGTAAAAAGTAAAAAAGAGCTGGCGAATATTATAAAGGCCCAGAGAATAAGCGAACAAGTACTCAAAGATG
>JBBRSF010000047.1:0-2733 GCA_038245685.1 Minisyncoccia bacterium | reverse complement strand
GCGACTCTGAGCTAATCGTATAAAAGTGGCCCCAGTTCGGATTGGAGTCTGCAACTCGACTCCATGAAGTTGGAATTGCTAGTAATCGCAGGTCAGCTAAACTGCGGTGAATACGTTCTCAAGTCTTGTACTCACCGCCCGTCAAGTCAAGGGAGCCGGGAGTACCCGAAGTATCCGCATAAGCGGGTCCTAAGGTAAGCTCGGTGACAGGGACTAAGTCGTAACAAGGCACGGGTAGCGGAAGCTGCTCGTGGAATAATTCAATTTGAAAAATGTTCCAGCTCAATAGAAGAAATTTTATTGAGCTGAGCTGCTCGTCTCAAACGAGCACTGACCTCGGAGAGGTTGAATTTATTGAGTCGGTATTGTGTCGCTCAATTGACGACACAATGTTTGTCCGCAACAAACTGAAAAAAACGGATTTTGTTTAAAATTAAAATAATCTGACGAATATGGAAAGACATAAAAATAAAAAAGTTAAATAAAGAACGAAACAAAACATAGAACAGCAAAAAAAATACCTCGCGCAAGCGGGGTATTTTTTGCGTTTATGGTATAATTTTTACATGTCGGAAGTAAAAGAAAAAAAAATAAAAAGAGTCGGAATTTTGCGAGGTGGAAAAGGGAAGCATTATGCTTCTTCTTTACAAAAAGGTGGAGAAATTATTTCTTTTATTTTTGAAAATCTGGGAGATAAATATAAAACTTTCGACATTTTTATTGATAAAGACAATGTCTGGCATTTAAATGGTAAGCCGACTATACCTGCCGATTTAATTCATAAAGTTGATATCGTTTGGAATGTATCAAATTCAAGTTTTTCTAATATTCTTGATAATTTATCTATTTTGAACATTAGCCCTCCATCTTTTTCTACAGCTTTAGGAAACAGTAATGATTATTTAAGAGAACATGTGAAAAGTATAAAGATAGAGGTGCCGAAGTCTATTGTATTGCCCTTGTATCAAAAAGATTTTGACGGGGAGAAAAATAAGTATGCAATTAAAAAGGCAAAGGATATCCATGAAAAATTCTCTTCGCCTTGGATAGTTAAAACTTATACTACAGATTCAAATATGGGTATACATTTAGCGAAAACTTTCCCAGAATTATTGGACGCCATAGAAGATGGAATAAAACATGAAAAAAATATTTTAATAGAAGAATTTATTGCTGGTAAAGTTGCATCAGTACACTCCGTACGTGGATTTCGTGGAGAAGAAATTTATACTTTTCCACTAGGAAATTCCTTTGGCATTTTTTCTTCTACGGAAAAAGAAAAAATAGCTTTTTTTGCTAAAGATTTACATAAACATATAGGCGCTAAACATTATTTAAAATCGGATTTTGTTTTGAGTCCTCGAGGAAAAATTTATCTTTTGCAAATCGATATGACACCTGATTTAAAATCAGACTCTCATTTTTCGCAGGTATGCATTTCAGTCGGGGCTAAAACGTATCAGGTGGTTGAACATATTTTAGAACAAGTTTAAATTACAATGGGCATGTGGCGGAACTGGTATACGCGTACGGTTCAGAACCGTATGGAGTTATCCTTGGAGGTTCAAATCCTCTCATGCCCACAAAAGTAGTAAATAAATAAAGCCCCAAGCACAAATGTTTTGCAAGGGGCTCCTCTAATTTAAAATCGAGGAACAAATTTTGTGCTGTTGATTTAGGCAGCGACTGTCAGACTGCCGCTATGTCGACCACTGCTTCCAATGGAATGGAAGACGATTGTTTGGATCCATTCATTTACTGTGCCGTAGTTGTCCACGAAGTTGATAGCTACGAGTACTTCTTTGGTTTTTCCGAATAATGGCAAGGGATTGGGACCCGTGCACATCCGAATGAGTTCATTGGACGCGACGGGGTTTTCTTCCATCAATCTTTCTAGAAGTGCCTCTGCGGCTGCTCGTGCAAGAGGCTCAACTTCCTTGCCGTTAATGAGTTGAAACGCGATATCTTGAAGCCATTCATAGACGACGATTGTGCCGTCCTTGCCTCTCTCGATGAAGGAATTCTTCGTGAGAATTTCCTCAGTGTTTCCGAACGGCCGGTGTTGGCGGTCTCTATATATTTCTGTGAGTTCGTGGAATGCGACGGGGTTTTCTCTCATAAAATTCCGTAGGCAGGTTGTTGCGCCCTGTTTGGCGTTGCCGAAGGTGTCCAAAATTGTCATTTTATTCTCCTTGATTCTATATTCATTTGCCACTAATCCCTTGTAGCTTGGGGTTACGGGTATATTCCCGCAACAGCTCGAGAATATCATGCTCTTTATGAAATTCTGATTAATTTAATATGAAAAGACTAGTTTGTAACTTTTATTTACATGTTACAATCTTAAAGAGTCATAATCCGGGCCGTAGTATACCGGTCGTACACATCCTTCGGGAGGATGTAGACTGGGTTCGATTCCCAGCGGCCCGAACGTAGTGTGAGGGACGGAAAAAGCAAATTTATTTGCTTTTGTTGAGAAGCGAAAGGCTTTTCCTTATAGTGAGCTTGTCGAACTATGGAAAAGCACCTGGCTATGTAATAGCCGATTCCTCCGTCAGAGGCGGACAGGCAGCGGCCCGAACTTTTGCTTTAATTCTTTCTTGTTGGTACAATTAAATAAATTATTTATATCTGTGGCGGGTGATTGCACTCACATAGGCACATATGTTGGAGTTTCGCCACCACCCGCCTCAAATGTAAATAATTTTAAAACCTCGTCACGCAAGTGACGAG
>JBBRSF010000046.1:0-2892 GCA_038245685.1 Minisyncoccia bacterium | reverse complement strand
TTTTCTACTCCGTCTAACCCTTCAAAAAACTGCACGTTGGGCTTGCCGGCAAGCAGGTTGAACTTTGACGTCAGTTGACCAAGCGATGAGGTGATCAGTTCTTTTGTCATGGCCATTTCTTTTTCTTTTTGCTCAAAAGCTGAGAGTAAGAGGGAAGGGTGATTTGGAGAGAATACTGCGACTGTGCCTTCACTTCCTTTCTTCTCGACAAAGCCCATATTGTCCAATTGCTCGAGTATCTTGTATACCAAGCTCCGCTTAATACCCGTCCAGGAAGCCAAGTTACTTGCCTTCTGAGGGCCCCTCTCAAGGAGTGCTCCATAGACGGCAGCCTGCTCTTCAGAGAGGCCTGCATCTATGAGTATTCGCTCTTCATTGTTGACTGTCATGCTATAAGCATAGCATATCTGTATTTGTCACACAAATATGACAAAGTGGATAACTTTTATATCCTTATTTTTAAATGATTTCATCCCTATTTAGAAGTATTTGTGTATGTATTCTTGACAAAACAGTTTAATAATGCTATACTATCCACAAGAGTTAAGGAGAGAGTACTTTAAAGGAGATATCAAGGATTCATGTTCACCTCTGAACCGTTCATACATTATTAAAGTAAGAATGGGATGGCACCTAGGCCTGTAAGCTAGGAAATAAGAGAGAGTGATCTAGCAGAATCCTTACAAATATCTTTTTGCACCGTAGGAGTGAGAGAGAGCTATGCCGCAAAACAAAGCTTTCTAACACATATACCTACAACCGACTTCGTAAAGAAATCGACTCTACGCAAGAGCTTAACCCACTTTTGTTTAGAGAAATGTCTTTACGACAAACTATTACAGAGGAGAGAGCCTTGTAAATAGGAAATAGGTCCGCATTACTTTAGCGGAATAAGAGTAAAGGCAGGAAAATTCTTCCTGCGAATAAGTTCTTATAAATTTAAGAAAGCTCGTACAAATTTATAGAATCTGGTATAGGGTTTACCCCGCACCAAATTCTCAAATTTTGGTGCGGGGCATGAAGTCGAACTTTGAAAATAAAATATTTTGCAAACAAAAGCGCCGTAGGTTTTTCCTAGGTCGCAATGAAATGGAGAACTAGGTAATTCCTAGGGTACATTCTTTTGAATGCAAATAAGCCACATAAACTTCAGGTAACTGTTTTGTGTGGTGCATATTATTTTTTGGTTCTAGGAGTCATACATCGTGTGGCTCTTATGAACCAAAAAATATATATTATGACAAACGAAAAAAGAGAAATAATATTTTTAGTAGTAAGTGTATTTATAATGATTTTCATTATATTTCCACTTATAAAAAAATCCGTTTTCTTTTCTGAAAAGAAAAGGATAAAAAAAATCATTAGAGAAAAAAAAATAAATCGTTCGGTAGAAATAAGAACGATGATCCACAGAGAAGGAATCGCTGCATATGGCGGCCTTTTCTTTTTTTCAGCCTCACAAGAGGCAACCTTTATTTGTAATGAAGGTAAAGATGATTGGGAAGAACTTTCTTTTCAATCAAAAATTTTCTGTGCTGAAGTTTTTCTAGAAGCTGGGATTAACGTAAAAATCTTAGCTTAATTTTTTGTCATTCTCACTGACATTAAAGAGGAGACGCTCAAATCCCAGAAGCGAAAGATTGGGATAGTAATTAACTAAAAAATCTTAATGCCATGAGCATACAAGGTTACTTAGTAAATATCAAGAATAAGCCTGTGCTTGTTTCTCCGAAGGGTAACATCTTTGAAAAACAAGGACAGAAGCAGTTCTGGTTCTTTCTTGATGGCAAGAATCTTCTTGCTAAACAAGGAAAGAGTGGATGGGCTGTTTAGTTTGTTCTTGATATAGACCCGCACGCACTTGCGGGGAATGATGAATACATAAGTGAAAATAGTAACTTATAGGCATCATGTGCATGGAGTTTACAGATTCTCGCCAAAAATCTGGAAAGGAGTACGGGTTAAATCGGGTTTAATAGCGTACATAGAGCAACATAAAATAAACATGTTGCCTCTTATTCGGTTCATCAAGAAATTGGTGAATCGATTGGAGTAAATACTTTTTAAGTTTTTTAATTTGTAATTGAGTGTTTTCGCGAGACACTTAATTATTTAAAATTTAAAAAACAAAACAAAATGAAAAAAGTAAATTATTCTTTTGGTGGTGGCAGCGGGACAGTCCTGCTGTCAATGACAGGAAAAAAATTGTTTTTTTGTTACCTATCTGAGGATAGGACAGAACTCCATAATAAGTATGGAGGACAACAATATTATTCATCCCGCTCTGGGGCGAGTGGTGCAGGATTTTTTGAGCCAACAGAAAACGACCTTTTGGAAATAAAGGGTTGTTATCGGGCCGGAATTACTCATCTGAGTGAAGCTTGGCCACAGGAAGTCCTTGGTACCAAAATTATGGTACCAGTGGAAGGAATTAGCTACAGCCAACCGGCTGTAGTGGAAAAAGATGGAAAATTCTTTTTTCTTTCTTCGTCGGAAGAGGTGATTAATGCCCTTATGGGTAAATTGCCTGAAGCTGAATTCGAAACTTCCTATCGGTATCTTGATACCGAAGGAAATCCTCAATCCTTCAAAATAGTATGGGGAGGGAATGTTGGACGCACATCAGGAAAATTTTCCCAGCGCCCTACACAACTACCCTATTCTTTTGAAGAATTTATTACTGTTATGGGGAGCAGTGATAACAAAACAATGTGGGAAGAACCACTTGTTATGGAGGAAACATCTTCCTTTATTGAGAGGAGGATGAAAATAAATAAATCCTCTAAAGGGAAGGTTAGAACTGGCCAGTTTGGGTTGCCGGTTGAGTTGGTCAATTTTGACCATGAAGATGATGAAATTTTTCACGAAGAGTTGCGTGTTTTTACCCATGGT
>JBBRSF010000045.1:0-3417 GCA_038245685.1 Minisyncoccia bacterium | reverse complement strand
GATAAGATCATATCTTCTCTTCAGTTGCACTTCTATGTCTGCCCATGCTTCTTTAGCTCGATTGCGAAGAGTAACCAGGCCATTGAAAGCAAAGATCACGTAGAGAACTATTACTACTAGAATGATTAAAATATATATCATTACTAAATTATAGCATGAAACTAATATATTTAAACAAGGATTGATGTTTAAAAAGCTTTTATTTTGAGGTTTTCCGTAACTGCCATTCTTCTAATTGAACAAGAAGCGGAGATGCAAGGAAAATAGATGAATATGTTCCGAAAAACATGCCTGCTGAGAGCATAAGGGCGAAGTATTTAGTAGATACGGGACCGAAGAAATATAGGGCAAGGAGCACGAGAATAACAGTAAGAGAGGTGCAGATAGATCGGACATAAGACTGCTCCAAGCTCTGGCCCACGACTACTCTAAAATCAAATTTGGAATTTCCTCCTGAATAATTTCTCAAATTTTCTCTTATTCTATCAAAAATAACTATGGTATCAGAAACAGAAAGCCCCAGTATCGTGAGAACGGCCACCACGAACAAAGTATCGAGTTCTGCTCCGTAGTAATGTGAAAGCACTACAAAGATTCCTACGGGAATAGCTACGTCGTGCAAAAGAGTAACAATAGCGATAATACCGTATTTCCAAGAAGATATCGGCTTAGAAACTTTTCTAAAAGCAAAGGCAATGAAACAAATAATAGCCAGTGAAATGAGAACAATGGAAAGAATAGCTTTTCTGGTAAGTTCTTGACCTACAGAAGGCCCAATAGAATTGAAACTTTGCTCAGTAAGAGGATACTTCTCGGACAAGGATAGAGTTTTCAAGAGTTCTGAGTGTTGTGCGTCAGTGATATCTTTAGTTTTCACTATATAACCTAAATCCCCAGTAGGCTGAAGAAGAACACTGCCTAAATTCAAAGCGGTAAGGGACTGATTTAAGTCTAGTTGAGATGGGCGTTCGGTCTTATATACTACTTCTGTAAGCGCTCCCCCCTTGAAATCAATTCCTATATTCAAGCCGAAAACAAAAAGTGCCCCAACGGAAAGGATAACTAAAACAATAGATATGGAGATGAATATTTTTTTGTGTTTTATAATAAACATTTGATTAATTTATACTTTCTCGTTTACTTTTTTGTTTGCACCACTTGAAAACAAAAATCTTGCGACTTTTCCGTCTCCCATGAATGTAAGCGTCGAAAGGAATATCCGAGTAACGGTAATAGCGCTAAATAGCGATACGATGACTCCCATGCCGAGTGTTAAAGCAAAACCTTTAATGAGCGCGGTACCAAACCAGAAGAGAATAAGAGCTGTTATAAAATTTGAAATATTAGAATCTCGTATAGAAAACCAGGCTCTCGAGAACCCTGCCGTAACAGAATCTGCGATACTTCTGCCAGACCTTAGTTCTTCTTTCATTCGCTCAAATATAAGCACGTTTGCATCCACGGCTATGCCGATCGATATTATAAATCCAGCTATCCCTGCTGCGGTTAAAGTAACGGGCATCAATTTAAATAGCGCGAGAATTATTACAACGAAAATTGCTAAAGAGATAGTAGCTATGAGTCCCGGAAGTCGATACCAGAGTATCAAAAATAGAGCAACTAATAAGAACCCTATAAGCGTGGCTTTAACGCCGGCATTTACAGCACTTCCTCCCAAGCTTGCTCCGATCGTTTGTGTAGAAAGAAGAGTTATCGGCACAGGAAGAGCTCCTGAATTAAGTCTGCCTACTAACTGCTTAGCTTCGATCGGAGTAAATGTTCCGGAAATTACTGCCTGTCCGTTTGGTATTTCTTCGCGCACTACTGGAGTAGATATCGGAGAACCATCTAGAAAGATCGCAACAGTTTTGCCAATATTATTTTTAGTTATTTCTGCAAAAAGTTTTGTCCCCGTATCATCGAATTGAAGCCCTATGCTGGGTGCGCGAGTATTGGGATCGAAATCAAGAGTTGCCTTTTTCAAATATCGTCCTGTGAGTTCTGTATTTACAAAACCTGAATTTATATCAAATACTACCTTGCCATCGGGCCCTACGGTAGCAGTTTTAGGTGTACCTTTCGGTGCTTCTATTTTGAATTCTAGAAGTGGAGTCTGTCCGATCATAGCAATAGCTTGCTTGATATCTGTTACTCCGGGCAGGTCTACGATAAGCTTTTCTCCTGCTCCGCTTATAAATCCTCCATTTTCTACCTGCACTACGGGCTCGGAAACTCCGAAAATATTTACCCGTCGCTCTATAACGTCACGAAGAGCAGCCATAGAGTCCCCTACTTGGGAAGGCTGTAAAAGTGAAGTATCGGCTTTATATATAAGATGAGTCCCCCCAGATAGGTCTAAGCCTAGTCGGAAAGGATGATTTTTGAAAAATGCCTTGGATGTGGCAAAGTTCTTGTTTAATTTAGGCTCGGATTTGTAGACGAAAAAGGCTACACCTGCACCCATGACTAGAATTATTAATGCTAAAACTATTTTCTTCCACATAATAAGGTAACGCCATTCTATACGTTTTTTTCATAATTTGCAACTAACGACAATATTTTCGTTTAGTATTGCTGAGCAAGATGAGTAAAGAGAAATTCTAAAAATCTACCCCACGGTCCTCTCTTCTGCCACTCGGCTAAAGTGATTTCTTTTGCTTTTGACTGATCACCTAAAAATATTTGTTCTATTTTTGTGCCAAAAGAAGAATTCGATACTCCGAAAACCGCTTCTTCGTTTATCTTTCGACTTCTGTTGTCCATATTTGCAGAACCTACGACTGACCAGACACTATCTACTACGAAGTATTTGGCATGTATAAAGGTAGTCTGATATTCGTATATTTTTACCCCAGCCGTGAGTAAATCCTCATAATCATGATGGCTAGCATAATGCACCCCCTTGGAGTCATTTAATTCGTTGGGAACTAAAACTCGGACATCTACTCCTTCTTTGGCTTTTTGTTTAAGAGTTTCAGTAAGTACTCCATCGAGAATAAAATAAGGATTTGTAATATATATTTTTTTCTGCGCTCCCAAGAAAGACATGAGTACGAATTTCTGAAGACCCAGTGTATCAGATACAGGTGTACTTGCTACCGGAATATAGGTAACTGGTCCTACGTCAGGAGAATTTACAGTATTAAAAAACTTTTCTCCCAAGAGCATCTCTCCGCTATTTGTCCAAATCTCTGAGAAAAATCCTTGCACATGTGCGGCCATAGTTCCGGTAACTTTGAACATTACATCCCTCCAATGATCTTTATCCTCTGCGTGGCCTAGCCAGGTATCAGCAATTCCAAAACCTCCGATATAGGCTATTTTGCCATCTATAACAATGGCCCTTCGATGATTTCTCTTTTGAAAACGAATAATGTTCCAAGGCACAGCGCTTAGTGAGTGAAAAGTCCAAACTTT
>JBBRSF010000044.1:0-3451 GCA_038245685.1 Minisyncoccia bacterium | reverse complement strand
AGGGACGCTCGTTCTTCATCATTCGGGCCGCTTCCAAGAAAAGAAGATTCTGATATTCGCCAATAGTGCCTCCGATTTCTACGATCACAACTTCCGCTTTAGCCACAACACCTGCTTTCTTAATGCGACTTATGACTTCCATCGGTATATGAGGCACGACTTCTACACATTTTCCACCGTATTCTAGATTCCTTTCCTTCTCTATGACAGTTTTATAAACTCGGCCTGTCGTCATGTAGTTTATGCGAGTAAGATTAATATCAAGGAATCTTTCATAGTTTCCCATGTCTTGATCTGTCTCGTCTCCGTCGGACAAAACAAAAACCTCGCCGTGTTCGGTGGGGTTCATAGTGCCTGCGTCTATATTTATATATGGATCGATCTTAATGGCGGTGACGGAGATCCCGCGATTCTTAAGTATGAGTCCGATGGAGGAGGCGGTTATACCCTTTCCGACTCCGGAAATAACACCTCCCACCACGAAAATATACTTTGTTTCTTTTTGCATTAAATTATTTATTCAAATATCTCCTTACTGCCAAGAAACTAGAAATAATACCTAATATTATACCTGAAGAAAGTAGGATTGCAAAAATCTGGAAAAAGTTCGCTAGATAATAATTAAATACATTCATTCCTAAAAAATCCGTCATATTTCTCCCGAGCCATGCCGTCGCGGGTAGAAACAGGAAGAGGGTCACCAGTGTGGCGATAATGCCATAGATAATACCCTCTATTAGAAAAGGACCTCGAACCTGCATTTTAGAAGCTCCTACTAAACGCATCACTCCTATCTCCTCTTTGGATATAAAAATAGTCAGACGAATAGTATTAAAAGTAATAATTATAGAAATAATGACGAGAATAAGGGTTAAGAGAAGCCCCAGTTTTTGAGCACCACTTATTATAGTATTCAACCGATCAATAACTAATTTATTTTGGTGATAATTCACTTTATCTATTATAGAAGTACTACCTTCTGAAAGCGCATTGTCTGACTTAAGGAAATTTGCAATTGCTTCATACTGCGAAACTTCCCGAGCTTTTACATTGAGATATGCGCCCAGAGGATTGTTCCCTATTTCATCGAGTGCTTGGATCGTCGGATAGTCTCCTTGATGTCTAGCTCTAAAAAGCTTAAGCGCATCCGAGGCATTCGTATAAGTAACATCAGCAACTTCGGGTAATTTTTCTAAAGATGATTTAAGTGAAAGTATTTTCTCTTCGGGAGCAGAAGTAGTGAAGTAGATAGTGACATCCACTTTGTCTTTTATTTGAACCAGAGAGAAATTTAAAATAGCTTGAAGAAGTATTATAAGAGTAATAACTGATAGAGTAATGGTCATAACTAGCACAGCTGCCCATGAGACTATTCCACTTCTCTTGAAGTTTAGAAATCCTCCCTTTATAACTCTTCTAAGTGCAATAATTCTCATAAAAATTATTATATCATACTACTTTGCATGCTTCGATCCGTCTTTGGTGTCTTTAATAATTTTTCCGTTCTCCATGGTTATGACTCGCTTGTTGATCGACTCTATCACTCCCTTGTTGTGAGTAGTGAGTATGATAGTCGTGCCGAGGTCGTTTATTTTTTTCAGTATCTGAACTATTTCATGAGTATTTACTGGATCAAGATTTCCAGTCGGCTCGTCGGCAATGATGAGTTCGGGCTGGTTGATGATGGCGCGGGCAATAGCTAAGCGCTGTTGCTCTCCCCCCGAAAGCTGGTTTGGGAAATGGGATAATCGATGACTTAAATCGACGAGCTCGAGCACATGAGGCACATCGCTTTGTATCTCTTCATCCGTTTTCCCCACGGCTTCCATAGCAAAAGCTATATTTTCGTACGCGGTTTTATTAGGCAAAAGTTTAAAATCCTGAAAAACCATGCCTATCCTTCGGCGGAGATTCGTAAGGTCTTTGTTTTTAAGTTTATGCACATCCACAGACTCGAAACTAACTGTTCCTTCGGTAGGATTCTCATATGCCAAGATCATCTTTGTCAGGGTCGTTTTGCCGGCGCCAGAATGCCCTACGATAGATAGGAACTCGCCAGACTCTACACTAAAGGTAACATCCAAAAGAGCCGTTGCGTCCTTATATACTTTTGAAACATTGTTAAAATAGATCACCTATCTATCTTATCATAAATTTTTTTCTGCCTCAATGAAAAGGTCTATATCCCCTTCGAGCACCGCATCCGTATTCGAAGTTTCTGCTTCTGTCCTGTGGTCTTTGATCATTTTGTATGGATGAAGCACATATGAACGGATTTGGCTCCCCCACTCTATCTCCGTATTCTTGGTAAGCTTCATCGACTCTTCGACTGACTTTTTTTCTTCCTCCGCTTTTTTGAAAATCTTGGCTTTTAGCACCGATAGAGCTTGTTCCCTATTCTGTTCTTGGGATCTCTCGCCAGAAGCATGCACCGAAATGCCTGTAGGAATATGGACTATTCTAACAGCCGTCTCCCTCTTGTTTACATTCTGCCCGCCGGGGCCTCCGGACTTAGCAAATTCTATTTTTAAATCTTCTGGAGACAGCACTACATCTTTCTCTTCGAGTTTAGAAAATTTTGGTAAAACTTCTACTAAAGAAAAAGAAGTGTGACGTAATTTTTTTGCATTAAAGGGTGATATGCGAACGAGGCGATGCACGCCTCCTTCGTTCTTCAAGGTCCCATAAGGACCTTGTCCTGAGGCTCTCGAAGGATTCCCTTTTACCTCGAAAGAAACATTTCTGTATCCTCCGTGATCATTCTTATGCTCATGAATTAAAGATATTTCCCAACCTTTCTTGTTCACATACTTCATATACATAGATAAAAGTATGGCAGAAAAATCTTCTGCATCGTCTCCACCTGCTCCTGAAATGATCGTCATGATAGCATTCCCTTTATCGTATTTACCTTTTCCTTCTTTTTTTTCTTTAAGCGAAGCAATTTCTTTTAGAACATTCTGTGCGCGTACCTTATCAGCCCAAAATTCAGGACTTTGCATCTCCTCTTCGAGCTTGTTTATTTCTTTTTCAATTTCTTTTTCGTCCATACTATTTTTCTACAAAATTGGAGCCGATGGACAGGATTGAACTGTCGACCCCCACTTTACGAAAGTGGTGCTCTACCAACTGAGCTACATCGGCTTTTTTCAAAAAAAATCAGGTTTCCAAAGACTTGAGAGCGCGACTGGCGCGAGTACGAGGAATTTTTTAGTAAAAAAATATCCGTGCTCAGGAAATTTGATTTGTTTTTATTTGCCTGGAGTGCCTTTTAAAACAGGCTTGTACCTACTTTATCAAAAATTCGGGAGAAACGCTAAATGTAAATGCGGACTCGGTTTTGCGAAAGCGTTTTTTGGGGAAATGATTTCGCAAAACCTCGGCATATATTTTCTAAATTCGGCGGGGTGGAATTCTGCCCGCAGGAGGGGTTTGGGGAGGAATGCGGGCT
>JBBRSF010000043.1:0-3866 GCA_038245685.1 Minisyncoccia bacterium | reverse complement strand
GGAGGCTGCAGTGAGTACGTTCTCACAAGCGGTATCTCCGGACTCATACATCACGATTTCCGCAGGTCTTAATTTTTTATAGCTTATCTCGTAATTTTTTTCGGTTGTTTTTATTTTTACTCCTAACTCTTGGAGTGCATATGTATGAGCTGCAATCGTGCGAGTGCCGAGCACGCAACCCTGCGCATGAGGCAAGGAGAAAGAAGTTATTTTATGAATAAGCGGGCCCATAAGCATCACGATTGAGCGGGTTTTTACTGCAGACTCAACATTTATTGTGCTCATTTTAAAAACCTTAGGCGTAGTTATCTTTATACTGTTACGGTCGAGCCACTTAACTTCCACACCAATGCTCTCGAGAATTTCAATGACACGATTTACTTCCTCAATACGAGCTATGCCATGGAGCGTCGTTGTGCCGCTGTTTAAAAGGGAAGCACATAAAAGACCCACCGATCCATTCTTAGAAAAGTTAGTCTTAATGCTGCCCGAAAGTTTTTTTCCTCCGTTTACCTTGAAGTCTATTGAGTTGTCCAATTGTAATTTTGTCTTTTTCATAATTTTATTATTTCTGTGCCCAGGGAGAGAATCGAACTCTCATGATGTTGCCATCAATAGATTTTGAGTCTATCGCGTCTACCAATTCCGCCACCTGGGCAAAGCAAACTGCTTTGCTTTGACCCTGATCCTTTAGGAATCGCCGTTACGAGCCTTGCGAGAGGGCGACAGGGGGCCAATGCACACATTTTACACAAACTACGCATTAAAATCAATTTATTCTGATTTACACGAATAAATTTTGTATGCTAAAATGTCTCCATGTCTAATATTTATTCTAACTCAATTTTCTGGATCGATACTGACAAGGTAAAGCCGAATCCATATCAGCCTAGACGAGATTTTGACGAAGCTCGTCTTCAGGATTTAGCAGACTCGATCAAGCAATACGGAGTGCTTCAACCACTTACTGTGTCTCGTGTGGAAGTAGAAAAAGATGGCGGAGGAATAGTGACCGAATACGAATTGATCGCCGGAGAACGCAGACTTCGCGCTTCAAAGCTTGCAGGCGTATCGCAAGTGCCTGTGATAATAAGAACTGGGGACACTGCTATTATGAAACTCGAGCTTGCAATAATTGAGAATCTTCAACGCGAAGACTTGAATGCAGTAGACCGAGCAAGGGCATTCCTGAAGCTCGTAACTGAATTTAAATTTACTCACAATGAAATTGCCAAGAAAATGGGCAGAAGTAGGGAATACGTTTCCAATTCTCTTCGCATACTTTCTCTCCCAGAAGAAATTTTAAATGCCCTTTCTGAAGGTAAAATTACCGAGGGGCACACTAGGCCAATACTCATGCTTGTGGATCACCCCGAAGAGCAACTAGTGTTATTTAAGGAAATTTTATACAAAAAAATTACTGTTCGTGAAGCAGAAAGATTAGCACGCAAAATAGCCTACGATCGTGTTCGCAAGAAAGAATTTATGCCCGACCCAGAAATATCCGAACTTGAAGAAGAATTCCAAGAAAAACTCGGTACGAGAGTTCATATCGATAGGAAAGAGCTTGGCGGTCAGATAAAAATCGATTTCTTTTCAACGGAAGATTTACGAACGATTCTTGATCTCATTCACAAAGGCGCAACAGAAAAGAAATCGAGCGATATGCCTCCGCAAGCAGAAATGCTAGAGAATTATATTTCTACGTTAGAAAAGCCTATGGAAGATAGCGTTGCCGAGCCTATAGACGACAGAACAGGAGACGAAATCAATAAAGATGATAGCGATCTTTACAATATTTCAAAATTTAGTCTTTAAGATTTCTCTAAGATTTACCCAGTGATTTAAGTTTTGAAAGTAAACTGTTTTTTTCTAGATATGAACGAATATGCTTTTTTGCCATAGATGACTTCACATAGTCCAGCCACTTGCTCGAGGGGTGAGAATCTTTTTTAGTAGTGATCTCTACAATATCGCCGTTTTTTAATTTAGTGAAAATATGCGTCATCTTATCATTTATTTTGGCTGAAAAAGTATGGTCGCCAATGTCAGAATGAACAGAATAAGCAAAATCGAGTGGACAGGAATCTTCTGGTAAGTCGATGACGTCTCCCTTCGGGGTAAAGATAAATATTCGATCGTTAAAGAAATCTGTTTTTAAGTGATTAATAAAATTTTCAGTTTTACCCGGGGTATAATTAAGTTCTTTTAATTCTTCTACCCACTTAAATTTATTTTTATCATCTTTTACTTTTTTATCTCCTTGTTCTTTGTATGCATAGTGCGCTGCTATACCATACGCAGCTTCTGCGTGCATTTCTTTTGTTCTTATTTGGATTTCTGCAGTGCCTCCCATGCCGGTGAAAATAGTTGTGTGTATCGATCGGTATCCATTCGGTTTCGGTATCGCTATGTAGTCTTTTATTCTACCAGGGAGAGGATTCCAGATAGAATGAATAAGCCCGAGCACTCGGTAACAATCTTCGATAGTTTCTACGACAACTCGTAAAGCAAGGATATCGAATATTTTGTCGATATCCATGTCTCGTTTTTTGAGTTTTTTCCATAAGCTGTATTTATGCTTCATTCGATAGCTTATCTCCACGACTTTTACTTTACTTTTATGAAGTTCTTTTTCAAGTTCTTTTTTCACTTCTTCCAGATTTTTCTGATACTGATCTTTTGTTTCACTTATTATTTCTTCAATTTGTGCATATTCTTTGGGGTAAGCATAAGGAAAAGCCGCGTCTTCTATCTCGCCCTTGAGCTTTCCCATACCGAGTCTGTTTGCAAGAGGGGAATATACTTCGATTGATTCTAGTGCTATTCTTCTTCGTTTTTCCTCAGAAACGAACTCAAGCGTACGAAGGTTATGTAATCTGTCAGCAAATTTAATTATCACTACGCGTAAATCATGCGCCATAGCAATAAAGAACTTACGTAAACTCTCTACGTGTCTTTCATCACCTCTATATTTCAATGATCCTAGTTTTGTAACTCCTTGGATTAAAAATAAAATATCCGATCCGAAAGTTTTTTCCATTTCTTCTTCAGTTGTTTTAGTATCTTCTAGAACATCATGAAGAAGTCCGGCAGCAATAGTTTGCACATCCATGCCGAGTTGCGCCAAGATTTTTGCTGTTTCAAGTACGTGCTTGAAATACGGTTCTCCACTTAATCTCTTTTGTCCTTCGTGAGCTTTTTCTGCAAAATCATAAGCGTTTACTAACAGCTCTTGTTCTTTTTTTGCAAGCTTTCCTTGTATTAGATCAATTATTTCTTTCACATTTGCCATAGGAAAAGTATATCATTTTGAAGCTTATTTATACAAAAGCTTGCTTTTTTAATCATATTTCTGGGAAGGACAGTCCTTCCCAGATTGTTAGGATTCTATTTTTGGGATTTTGTGAGGGTTATGCATTATGCAGGCTTTGTTCGAACAGCGTTCAGGAATAGTTTTCGTGCCTTCCATCATCAAGCTTCCGCACTCTTTGCATATATTTCCAGTAGGCTTTGCTTTTATGGCAAATTTGCAGTTGGGATAATCCGAGCAAGAATAAAATATTCCGAATCTTCCTCGTCTTTCTGAGATGTCTCCCTTTTTACAAAGAGGACATATCACCCCCGTTCTTTTTCGTGCAAGTTCGGCTTCATCTTGTTTTATAAATTTACATTTTGGATAACGAGAACATGATATGAATGTACCGGTGCCGTCGCGCCTTTCTCGGATTACTAATTTTCCACCATAAACTTTTTTCTTTTTTCCTTGTCCTGAGTTCACCGAAGGATCGCCGCATTCTGGACAGGCTTCTCCAGTTTCTTTTGGCCCTTGAAGCTCAGTGCCGTCGAGCATAAGAGCACCGTCG
>JBBRSF010000042.1:0-4102 GCA_038245685.1 Minisyncoccia bacterium | reverse complement strand
TTTTTTGTTATACTGCTAATGTTGAATTTTAAAAATTTATTTACTCGGTTTGCAGGAATATCCCATATATCATGAAGTTTCAAAAGAAAAATTTAGAAATCGTTAGTGAATTTTTTGGAGGAGAAGAAATGAGCCTCTTTATATAGCGGAGTATTCTTGTGAGCTGAACATGGCTTATGAGCATTATAATAACAATCGTGATCGGAGTCGGCATACTCCTTTTAGGCGTTGGGATAGGATACTATCTCCGACTCATCATATCTCTGGGGAAAAGAAGGTCTATCGAGATAGACATCAAGCAGATGATGGTGGGCGCTAAAGAGGAAGCACAGAGGATTACGGATGAAGCGAAGAAAAAGTCAGAAGAAACTTTAACTAGTTTAAAAGAAGAAGAAAAGAAAAAAGAGCAAGAATATAGAGAAACGGAAAAAAGACTCATCAAGAAAGATGAGTTCTTAGACGCGCGCCAAGTAGAAGTAAATAAAGAAGTCGAGGACATCAAACTCAAAGTGGAAGAAGTAAAGAGAATCCAAGAAAAGGTAACAAAAATCGAAGAAGAAAAGAGATCTGAACTCGAAAAGGTTTCGAAGTTGAGCGAAGAAGAAGCCAAAGAAAAACTCATGATAGAGATCGAGAAGAAATACGCTGAAGATATATTGGTTCGCATTCAAAAACTCGAGAACTCAAACGAAGATAAACTAGACCGCCGAGCTAAAGATATCTTGGCGACTTCTATCCAGCGTTTAGCTTCGAGTACAGCCTCAGAACTCATGACTACGGTCGTCACTATCCCAAACAATGAAATCAAGGGTAAAATCATAGGAAAAGAAGGCCGAAATATCAGGGCTTTCGAACGAGCTTCTGGAGTAGAGCTTATTGTGGACGACACACCAGGCTCTATTATCATTTCTTCTTTCGACCCTATCAGGAGACAAGTCGCCCGACTCGCACTTGAAAACTTGATCTTAGACGGACGCATCCAGCCCGCGAAGATAGAAGAACTCGTAGAAAAAGCCAAAGAAGAAATCAACAAGATAATCAAAGAAAAAGGAGAGCAAGCAGTTTATGAATGCGGAATATTCAACTTTGACCCTCGCATCGTTGCTATCATCGGTCGTCTATACTTTCGAACGAGTTATGGACAAAACGTTCTTCAGCACTCTATAGAGATGGCGCATATCGCCGGCATGATCGCGGAAGAATTGGGAGCAGATGTAGCCATTGCAAAAGCAGGCGCTCTTGTTCACGACATAGGAAAAGCTCTCGACCATGAAGTGCAAGGCACGCACGTGGAGATCGGTATGCGCATACTCCAAAAATTCGGCGCAGATGAACGCATCGTGACCGCGATGAAAAGTCACCACGAGGATTATCCTTATGAAACTATCGAGTCCATCATCGTGCAAACTGCTGACGCTATCTCTGGCGGACGCCCAGGAGCTCGCCGTGACTCCGTAGAGAACTACTTGAAGAGACTGCAAGAACTCGAAGCTCTTGTAAACACCTTCCCTGCAGTAGAAAAGTCTTTTGCTCTCCAAGCAGGACGCGAAATCCGAATATTTGTAACTCCAGAAAAGATATCTGACGCTGAAGCAAAGCTTATGGCTCGAGACATAGCTATAAAAATCGAACAAGAACTTAAATATCCAGGAGAAATAAAGGTTACAATGATCCGTGAGACAAGGATTGTGGAATACGCTAGATAAAATACTCAAAATTTTGCAATTTTGCCTCCCCTTGCCATAAAAAACCCTTAATATATAATGTATAGGTAGGAAATAAAGGTTAAACAGTCCCGCCATAGCGGGACAGGGTCGAGAAGAATTATAAAAGTAACTTAAAAAACTATGAACAAACAAGCATTAGCTGAATGGGTACACGGAAAGCTAGGAGGCACAAAAGTGCAGGCTGAAGAAGTCGTAGACGGAATGTTTGATGCTATCATCCAGACTTTGAAAAAAGGTGGTGAAGTATCTATCGCTGGCTTCGGAATCTTTTCCGTAAAGGCTCGCGCTGCTCGAATGGCTCGCAATCCAAAGACTGGAGAGCAAGTCAAAGTAGCTGCAAAGAAAGTTCCAAAATTCCGAGCTGCAAAAGGTTTAAAGGATATGGTTGCTTAAATTTTAATCTCGAGATTAAAACAAAAAACACCCGATCGGGGTGTTTTTTGTTTTTTACATATATAATAGATTTTAATACTTCCTAATTACTGCTTTTAAAATAGCGATTACATTTAAAGAATTTTCAGGGTAAATTGGCTTGTAGTTTTTATTAGCGGGTTCGAGCCAGATTTTGACTCCTTTTTCCCGATAATATTTCATAGTAAACTCTCCATCCACTTCGGCTATAACTATTTGCATATCCTTCGCATGATTCGCCCGTTCGACGAGGACCATGTCCCCTTTCTCAATATGTGCATCGATCATAGAGTCGCCATCCACTTCGAGCATATAGGTAAGCTCTTTGTTGCCCACCAGAAAATCATCGAGGTTTAAAGTATCAGTAAGTTCTTCTTCGACAGAAGCTGGTAAGCCTGCCGTCACGAGTCCGAGCATCGGCACTTCACCGAAAGATTGCGAGGGTATGAGTCTACCCAGGTGATCTTTGGCCACAAATCCTGCCTCGATAAGTTTCTCTACTACTCGAAAGACTGCGTTCTTGGACTTGAAGCCGAAGATCTTCATCATCTCACTATACGTAGGCATCCTTTTATTTTCCGAGTAAAAGGATTCTATTTTTGCTTGATAATCGCTTTTCATAGTTCGGTTTTACTCACTATGACCCTGAGTTTTTATCGAATGGGTCATTATTTAAAAGGAAAGCTTCGTAAAAGTTGGGAAAAATCTGTTAAAGAAGCTCTGCCTGGTGTGATAACGCACCTTACGAAGTAGGAGCTTGTGCTCTCTCGCCTCTTTGGAATATCTCTCTCCTTGAAGGATTTTGAAGTCGATCTTCTTATTTATCTTCTGTATCTCCCTCTCTAACATTTTTAAATATTGACCTTGTGACATATGATTTTGCAGAATAAACTGCTTTTAAAAATTGTAAACTGCGACTTATATAGTATAAGTGAACGAGCGTTCACATGTCAACTAGTATACTGTGGATAACTTTATTCCACTTCTATACCCTTAGATTTTAAGAAGTTCTTAAGTTTATTTTCAGCTGCTTTGCGGATGTTTTTAATTTTTTCCGGTTCATGCCAAGAGTAAGCGAATTCCATTTTTTGGGAATTCTTTTCTATTCTAAAATCTCCATCTGGCAATAAACAATCTTCTCTTTCAACTCCCAATATCCTTACAAATTCATTATGCTTATGTAGACTCAAAATTAAATTAAAATTTTCTGTTATGATAAATCTTGCCCATTCATAATTTCCTATTTTTATAAAATCTAATATGTCTTTTAAAGATAACGACGGATCGACTTTAATTTCCAATAAACCTTCCAGATCTTTCTGGCTCATTTCGTACTAACGTGCTGGTTGGGGGAATTTTTCGTCTGGCATATTGAGATGATATCATAAATATTAATTATTCACCTTCGGTCGATACTGTATAGCCTCTAGAATATGGTTGGCTTCGACTTCGGGAGAATTTTCTAGGTCAGCAATTGTACGCGCTATTTTTATGACTCTATGATATGCTCGAGCTGAAAGAGATAGGCGTTCTGCGCTGTCGTCGAGCAATTCGCGAACTTTCTCATCGAGCTTTACCATCTGCGACAAATCTTTTACGTTCATTTCACTGTTCGAAGAAATATTTTTCCCAAATTTTTTAAATCTTTCTTTCTGGCGAACTCTCGCGCCGATCACGCGCGCTTTTATTTTTTCACTCCTCTCCCCTGTTCCTTCGCTTCCGAGTTTCTTATAGTCAATGTTGCCTACTGACACCCAGAGGTCGATACGGTCTATGATAGGCCCCGACAATTTTCTTTTATATCTGTCCAAGTCTGAAGGTTTGCAGATACAGGCTTTCTGTTTATTGCCTGCATTTCCGCAAGGACAAGGATTCATAGCGGCGACTAAAATAAAATTCGAAGGAAATACGGCCGTGCCTTTGGCCCGAGAAATAGAAACTATATTATCTTCCAGCGGCTGACG
>JBBRSF010000041.1:0-4146 GCA_038245685.1 Minisyncoccia bacterium | reverse complement strand
TGGTATTATAAAATTGTACAAATTATGTTAGTAATCAAAAGTATAGAAACTCGCCAAGCCTACAATATCCCAAACACTCCAGTTGATGAAATGGGATTTAGTAAAACGTTATTAAATTGCTTAAAAAATTATTCCAGAATAAAAGGACTCCACGATATCCTTTATCTTAGGAAAGTTGATTTAAGAAATATAAAACAATTCGGCAAAAAATCTCAAGAAGAGATGGATAGAGTATTGGCTATTTTAAATTTGGCATTGGAAGAATAGTATGAATTTACTATTCTTTTTTATTTTTAAATTTATGATAATAGATTAAACCTTTTGACAAAAACAGTTATAAATTATAGGATTAAAGCAATAAAGGGAATTCCTAACCCTAAAAATTAGGAATCACATCTTAAATTTAAAGCCATGAAGACATCTTCAAACCCGCTAATTGTAGCAATTTGTAGAAACACACCATTTGTTTTAAAAAATGGAAAAATAGTTTGCCCACAGAGAGATAATCTGTCCGTACAAATATATCCAAATGAAAACAAATCAGTAAAAGTGGATTATCTCACAAAAGGAGAGAAGAAGGATACTACTTTTATATACTTCAAAGATAATGTAGATTATCTAGAAAAAATAAAAGGCGAAATCGAATCTTTCTTTCTAATTGGCCAAGTTAAATCTTGGCTTACTTAAAAAAATATTTATTTAATATAAAAAGGCTTCCTTCATTGGAGGCTCTTTATTTTTCCAGTCTCTTTTTCAATACTACTATTTCATCACGCAAGATCGCTGCAGTTTCGAAGTCGAGTTCTTTGACTGCCTTATTCATTTCTTTCTCTTTCATTTTTATTATTTTGTCATAAACTGTTTTATTCCGTTCATCATCCGAAAGCAAAGTATTCTTTAGACTTTGGGATTCGGTCTTTCCTTTGTTACTTTTATCTTTCACGAACGCTTTTTTGAAAAGTTCTATATCTAGATCAAGCTCAGCGTTTACAGCCTTTTCATGTTTGTTCTCAAGATCTTCGGTAATATCTTTAATCCTTTTAATAATTGTCTTTGGAGTAATACCATGCTTCTTATTATAAGCCACTTGGATAGCCCTCCTGCGATCCGTCTCTCCTATAGCGCTCTCGAGCGACTTTGTCATAATATCTGCATAAAGGATAACTTTTCCTTCTACATTTCTCGCGGCACGGCCAATAGTCTGTATGAGAGATGTTTCCGAACGGAGGAAGCCTTCCTTATCGGCATCGAGAATCCCAATCAAGGCAACTTCAGGTAAATCCAATCCTTCACGAAGCAAGTTTACCCCAACAAGAATATCCATCTCCCCTTTTCGAAAAGCTGTAAGAATCTGTATGCGCTCTATGGTCTTTATCTCACTATGAAGATACTCAGCCTTGATTCCCTTCTCTTTTAAGTAAATAGACAAGTCTTCCGCCATTCGTTTTGTCAGTGTCGTAGCCAGAACTCTAAAACCTTTCTTGATTGTCTTTTCCGCCTCTGCAATAAAGTCTTGAATCTGGCCAGGGTAGTTTTCATGAGAATGTACTTCTTGAAAATCTTTTTCTACTTCGCCATTTTTGTCCGGTTTACGTTTGCTTTTTTTTGTAGACACATCCTTGCTTCGCCCTTTCTGTGCAGACACAGGCCGAATTATAATTTCTGGATCTATCAAACCAGTCGGGCGGATTATCTGCTCGACTATCTGCTCACTTGTTTCCTTTTCAACTTTTGATGGAGTAGCAGAGACATAGACTACTTGGCCAATTCTTTTTTCAAACTCTGGATATTTAAGAGGGCGATTATCTTTGGCACTAGGTAGACGAAAGCCGAACTCGACAAGAGTATTCTTGCGACTCGCATCGCCAGCATACATCCCGTTCAACTGCGGAAGAGTAACATGAGATTCATCGATAATAGTCAGGAACCCTGTTTTGGGGAAATATGAAAGCAATGTCTCTGGAGCTTCGCCTTCTTTTTTTCCAGATAGATGGCGAGAATAATTTTCGATACCATTACAGTACCCAATCTCGCGTATCATAGCCAAATCATAATTTGTCCTTCTCTTTATGCGCTCAGCTTCCAACAACTTCCCTTCTTTTTCAAATTTCTTTAGTTGTGCTGTTAATTCAGTCTTAATATTTTTCACAGCTTTTACAACCTGATCTTTTTCAGTTATGAAGTGCTTGGTTGGATAAAGGAAAATATTCTTTTCTTCAGAAATTATATGCGAAGAAACTGGATCAACTTTTGCAATACGTGAAATAACTCCTCCTGCAAATTCTATCTGGTATACAAAAGTCTCTGACACTGGCATGACTTCGACTTTCGGACCAATAGAGCGAAACTGGCCAGAATTAATATCTGCATTGGTGCGCTCAAAGTGAACTTCGATAAGCTTCTTCATAAGACCCGTGCGATCAAGCTTCATACCTTTTTCAAGTTTAAGGTTTACTCTTTCATATTCTTCAGGCGAACCCAATCCATAAATACACGAAACAGATGCAACTATTATCACATCTTGTCGTGTAAGCAGAGCTTGCGTTGTCGCATGGCGAAGCCTATCTATCTCTTTATTTATCTGAGCGTCTTTTTCAATATAAGTGTCACTTGCTGGCATGTATGCTTCTGGCTGATAGTAGTCATAGTAGGAAACAAAGTAGTGAACTGCAGCGTCTGGGAAAAATTCACGAAATTCTTGGGCAAGCTGAGCAGCTAGAGTTTTATTGTGGGCAATAACAAGCGTTGGCTTGTTCCATTTCTCAATAACGTTTGCCATAGTGAAAGTCTTGCCTGTCCCTGTCGCACCCAAAAGTGTCTGCTTTTGCATGCCTTTCTCCAACCCCTTCATTAACTCCGAAATAGCCTTCGGTTGATCACCGTCGGGTTTATATTCGCTCTTTAGTTTAAAAACTTTTTTATTTATCATAATTTTTTAAAAATTCTTTTTTAAATTCAAAAAATGTGTCATCGAGAATTGCTTCGCGCATTTGGGAAACGAGGTGAGTTATAAAATATACATTATGAATCGAAGCAAGTGTTGCAGCCTCCATTTCTTTAGCACGGAAAAGGTGGGAAAGATACGCTAATGTATAACTCTTGCAAGTATAGCATTCACAATCTTTTTCTATCGGCTCAAAATTATTTACAAACTGAGCATTCAAAATATTTATCTTTCCATTTTTTGTAAACAAAGTTCCATTGCGAGCAATACGTGTAGGACCAACGCAATCAAAAAGATCAACACCATTTTCCACTCCCATAAATAAATCTTCCGGTTCACCTATGCCGAGCAAGTGTCGAGGCTTTTCTTCAGGAAGAATTTCATTCACCCATTTAACTGTTGTACTCATATCTTCTTTTGCAAAGCTTCCGCCGATTCCAAATCCATCGAAATCCATCACACCTATGACTTCGGCGGATTGTTTACGAAGTTTTTCTGAGCGCCCACCTTGCACAATCCCAAATAGAGCCTGAGGAAGAGGTGAAATATGCTCGGGCGAATGGTCTGGCCTGCCTAGAGCATGCGCCTGGACAGGAGATCCGAGGACCTGAGAACGAGCATGTTTCACCTCTTCCCCTTTCTTCTGCTCCTCTAGCTCCTTATGCTTTTCCAAACTCCTCTTTGCCCATGCATGAGTACGAGAAAGAGCTTCTTCTTGATAGCGTTCATTTTCTTGGGGAGAAGTGCATTCATCGAATGCAAAAATAACATCCGCACCCAAATTGTGCTGAATCTCGATAGATTTCTCCGGAGTAATATAATGAAGTGAGCCATCTAAATGTGAACGAAAAGAAACTCCATCATTGCCAATAGTGGCGAGCCTCGGCACTCCTTCATCTGCGCTTGAACGCTCGGGGATAATTAGCGAAGGGTCATTTATAGAAACTACTTTTGAGATTTCTTTTCCATATGCTGCTCCAAGTGAAAAAACTTGAAATCCACCAGAATCTGTCATCGTAGGACCTTTCCAATTCATAAATTTATTCAGCCCTCCTGCGTCGTGGACAATCTCATCGCCTGGCTGTAGGTAAAGATGATAGGTATTTGCAAGGACGACTTGGGCACCCAAGCCTTCAACTTGTTCTGGGACTAGAGCCTTTACGCTTGCTTTTGTCCCCACCACCACAAAAGAAGGAGTTTTT
>JBBRSF010000040.1:0-4769 GCA_038245685.1 Minisyncoccia bacterium | reverse complement strand
TGCATACTCTTTACTCCACTTGGGTTAGTATTAGCTGTTGCAGAAGTATCGCTAGTGACAGTAAGACGAGTATCTTCTGCTGAAGCAAGTCCTGCAAATGCGATTACTCCTAACATCATTCCTCCGAGCACTACTTTACCTAAAACATTTTTTTCTATCTTCATATTTTTATAACCCCAATACGGCGGGGAAGCCGATAATTAATAATAAAACTATTCAAAATTCTTTGAATATATATCAGTATACCTTTTTGCGCAATCTTTTACTACTTTCATCGCTTCTGTCGCGTCAAAAAAACCTTTTGTGATGCCTGTACCAGGTTTTTTTAGGTGTTTTATATGTTCCCAAAAATAAGTAGTTTCGTTTTTAAACTGGTCGCCGAGGTCTTCAACTGATTTTATGTGGTCGCTTCTTCTATCATCAGCAAGAACTGCGATGATTTTATCATCTACTTCTCCTGTATCTTCAAACTTCATTACGCCGATAACCCTTGCTTCTACGAGACATCCTGGCGCTAGAGGCTCCATGACATTTACAATCTCCACATCGAGCGGATCTCCATCGTAGTCCCATGTTTGCGGAATTGCGCCATAGGCGAAAGGATATGCAAGAGAAGAATATCCGACTCGATCAAGTTTGAGTTGTCCGGATTCGGTTATCGTTTCATACTTGTTTATACTTCCCGGATTTATCTCTACTATTGCATTGATAATATTTTTTTCTTCGTCTGCAAAAGGAGGAAGAACATGCAGGAGATTCAGCATGTATTTTGAAGGTTTATGATTTATATTTGCCATGAGGTAATTGTAAACTATTCTTGCTCTTTTTCAACTTTTTCCTCAACTTTGTCTCCGTCGGTAGATACAACCTTTTCGCCACTGCCTTTTATGTCTATTCGCCAACCAGTAAGCTTGGCGGCAAGGCGCACATTTTGTCCGCCCTTACCTATAGCCAAAGAAAGCTGGTCGTCGGCTACTTCTACGATGGCTTTGTGATCTGCTTCATCAATATCGATGGATACTACCTTGGCCGGGGAAAGAGAATTGGAAACAAATATTTTCGGATTATCAGACCAAGGAATGATGTCTATTTTTTCTCCGCCGAGTTCCTGAGTAATAGTGTTGACGCGAGTTCCTTTCTGTCCGACGCAAGATCCGACTGCATCGATGTGTTCGTCGTTTGAGAAAACTGCGATTTTTGATCGAGCTCCCGCTTCTCGGGCTACACCTTTTATTTCTACAATACCGTTTTCTATTTCTGGAGCTTCAATACAGAAAAGTTTCTCGATGAATTTAGGATGGGTTCGAGACAGTCGCAAGTTTATTCCTCTTGGTGTATCCTCTACGCTGTATAGATATGCGCGAACTCTTCGGCCTCTTTCCCAATATTCGCCCGGGATTTGTTCTTCGGCGGGAAGTATACCTGTGGCTCGATTGAAGTCTACGTATACATTTCCGCGTTCTACTTTCTGAACTATACCGGAAATAATTTCTCCTTCTTTGGTGCCGTATTCGTCGATGATAGAAGTTCTTTCTGCTTCACGAATCTTTTGTATGATGACTTGTTTTGCAGTCTGGGCAGCGATTCTTCCATAATCATCCTTTCCTTCAAGAGGGAATATGATCTCATCATTTACTTCGACTCCCTTTTTTATCTTCTTAGCGTCTTCGAGTATCATGTGGTGTTCGCTATTGAAGTGCACGCGCTCATCGCTGTTTTCTTTTATCGAATATTCTTGCGCTTCTCCGTGTTTCGCATGTTCTCCAACTTCTTCGTCCATAATAGCGATGCTCTCATCTACCACGATCTTTACTTGATAGAAGTCCGTCTTGCCAGTTTCGAGGTCGAACTTAGCGCGAATTATTTGTCCTTTCTTGCCGTAATCTTTCTTGTAAGCCGCGGCCATTGCCTGCTCGATGGCTTCGAGTATTTTTTGCTTGGGTATTTTCCTCTCTTCTTCTAGCTGTTCTAGCGCTGACCTGAATGTTTTTATGTCTAACATGTGATTTAGCGAAATCATGTCGACCCAACGTCCATTCTGGGTCGACGTTAACTATTAAATTTTTTCTTGCCCGTCCGTAGCCTAGGCGTAGGAGGGAAAAAGAAAAGCCCTGTTCTGACAGGACTTATACATGGAAAGGATAACATAAGCGGTATTTGAATGCAAGGAAAGAAGACACAAAAAAGCCCATTATTATAGATAATTAAGATATTCTTAAAAGTTATCCACTTTATCCAATAAAAACTTGTTTTTATCCCTTTTTTGTGGCATACTTGATATAAGTAGTATTTTTCTGTCGTTCTTCGTCAAGATTTCTGATAAAAAATAACCAATCACGACACCCTACAAAGGAGGATGCCATGCGACGCAATGTCACGATTCTGTTTTTCGTTTTCTCTCTCATGGCGTCCTTCGCAACTGCGCAGGCACGTCGTAGGGCAGTTTCACCGGAAGTACCCGTGGTGTTCCAGGCGGCCGTGGATGTAGTCTGCCAATCGGACGGTTCGTGTCGTTCTGTTTGGCATATCTTCAGTCCTGGTCTCTCGACTGGGGATAGCATCGAAGTAAATATTTTCAAGCCAGACGGCGTACGCGACGATAAAGCTTCTCACACTAGCACCATCGGGGTACGTGGAGACGGTTCTCCTTCCGTCAACGTGCCACTATGGCAAGGATTGGCCTGGGACGGTCCATTTTCCGACAAGTGGACTTCCGGGACGGCAGAAATTCAGGTAGTGTTAAGAACTAAGCGAGGACAGTACCGAGTCTCTGCAGATATGCCGGTGAGAATGCCCAGCACTTTGACAGCAGGACTACTCAACGCTGTCGTCGATTTCGCGGGGGGAGTGACGCTAACGGGAGTCTTTACGACACCACCGGTGGTGTCTGCGCCATATCACCTTAATGTAGCCATTGAGGTCCAAGCCCTCTACGGTGGGTGGTACATTCCACCCGGAGCTGTCGGCAAAGGTCTCACCCCGATCGTTGTAAGTTCGGGGATCGGGCGCGATGCCTACAATCTGAAATCGAACACCGTTATTGTTTCCATCCAGTAGAATAACTAATCGAGTCGAAAGACTCAACGACGGCCCCTTGCAGTGATGCTCGGGGCCATTTTTTTTGCAAAATTGATCTTTATTAAAAAAAATTAAGCCGAAACTTTTTTATCCACAGTATGCACTCTGTGCAAAGTTCGACTTTGCACAACTTCGATCTTTATATTACAATAGCTTGTCTTTTGCGGGACTTGTTTTAATAAAATTTCTATATGACATAACCTTTTTATCATTATCATAGCGATCTAAAACAATACCAGTGGAAAGTAACTTACCAAACCGGTTTAGAAATATATAATCCTGTAAGCTTGACCAAGGATATTCGTTATATTTTTCTTTCCAACCGGCAAGTTCGATCGGGTTTTTGTGAATGTATGCAGAAGTGTGAATAAGTTGTAAATCATCTTTCATTAGTACGCTTTTATATGAACCTTGTAAAAGATGCCCGCTTTTTTGGTGCCTTACGTTAAAATATTTTGTATAGGCAGTTAAAACTCTTTGCATGTATTTAGAAATTCCCCCCTCTGTTTTTTCTAAAACTTGTAAATGAAAATGATTTGGCATCAAGCAAAAGCTTACCAGTTCCACTGTCCTGTTTTTTAAGATTTCTTCTTCCAGTTCGGGTAAAATGCGTAAAGTCGAACTTTGCACATTTTGTTTAATTTCTTTACTAATATTTTTTATAGAATTTTTACCCTGAAAAACAAACAAAAGAAACAAGAAACGCAGACGGTCTTTATCTGTTTCGAAAATTGGTTGTTTCTGCATTCCTCTGTTATAGATATGGTAATATTCCTCCGGTGCATGATTTTTTATTTTTGGCATATAATTAAGTATATGCTAAAACATTTACGTGTGCAAAGTTCGACTTTGCACACGTATGGGAATGCAAGGAACGACCCTAAAAAAAGCCCCTAATTATAGAAAATTGATGGATTCTTAAAAGTTATCCACCTAACCCACCAAAAACTTGTTTTTCTGGGTTTTTTGTGGCATAGTTGATACAGGTAGTATTTTTCTTGCGTTGTTCTTCGTCAAGGATCGCTGTGCAAAGTCGAACTTTGCACAGCGTAGGACTTCTAACTAAACCAATTAACCACGACAGCCTACAAAGGAGGATGCCATGCGTCGTTTTGTGTTTTTTGTTCTCGTTGTTTCATTGCTGGCGTCCTCCGTGTTCGCGGGGGAGCGTCGGCGGGCGGTGTCGCCGGGGCCGGTGGAACCATTCGAAGGTGCAGTGGCGATTCAGATCCACGGTGCTGGTGACGGCGCATATGCTGGTATGTACCGTGTTACATCCCATTTCCCTGCAGTTCCCGTCGGAACGGTGGTAGTGAGAAATATTTACAAGACAGACGGCACTCTCGTATTCCACGATCAGGAGTTTATGTCAGTCAGTGGCGATGGAATTCCCAGAGACCTCTGGTGGAGGCTCCTCTGGGAGGACTTCATTCCCGCAGACTGGCCAGCGGGAGATGTTATATTTGAACTGATCATTACCAGACCCAATGGACATCGAGCTAGGGCTTTTACAAGAGTGCCCTACAAATATCTCCCAGTCCAAGTGGGAGGACTCAAAGCGCAAACTGACGCTGCAGGCGGTGTGATGTTGCTGGGTTTGTTTTTGACCAAGCCCTTCGTGATGCTATCGCCCGCCAACGTGAGTGTTCTGGTGCAGGATGGCAACTATATTCCACCATCTGCTGGGGTCA
>JBBRSF010000039.1:0-5094 GCA_038245685.1 Minisyncoccia bacterium | reverse complement strand
TAATCATGCACTATATTTGGAACGCTATCCGCAAAAACTTGAAAAAGAGACTGCTGGTAGTCGACGAAGCTTGGTGGATGATGAAATCTGAAGATACTGCTTCCTTCCTTTACTCTATCGCTAAAAGAGGAAGAAAATACTACTTGGGTCTTTCTACTATTACTCAAGATGCGGCAGACTTCTTAAATTCTCCATATGGAATTCCTATAATCACAAACTCTTCTATCCAGCTTCTTTTAAAGCAGTCACCCACAACTATTGATTTGCTTCAAAAAACCTTTAATCTTACTGATGAAGAGAAATATCTCTTACTCGAGTCAAATGTAGGAGAAGGGATATTCTTTGCCGGCCTAAAACACGTCGCCATACGCATAATAGCGTCTTATACCGAAGACCAGATCATAACCTCTGATCCTTCGCAGATACTCTCTACCCGCAAGGCCAAACTCGAACAAGAGGCCGAAGGATTAGCTCGCAAGTAATTTTGATAAAATTTAGGTAAAGGGTATAATTAACCTATATGAAATTTGGGAGATTGGGAATGTTATCAATTTATTTGTCACTTTTTTTGTCTCTAGGATTTTTAACATACTCCCTAGGAACGCCTGTCAATCTTTTTGCCGCTTCTCCAAATAGTATTATCGTTGACGTTGTCCCGCAAAATCCAAACCCTGGCGAAACTGTCAACATTTCTTTGAACAGCTACGCAAACAACTTAGATAGCGTCCTTATTTCTTGGTCTGTAGATGGAAAATCTTCTACTTCAGGTATAGGCAAAAAAACTTTTTCCGTAAAGGCGCCTTCTGCCGGCGCTGAGTCAAATATCATTGCTTCCATAGCTCTTCCCGACGGAAATATTGATACTAAAATAATTGTTCGTCCCGCAGAGATGTCTCTCTTATGGCAGGCCACAGATTCTTATGTGCCCCCATTTTACAAAGGAAAAGCACTGCCTACCCCAGGAAGTGAAATAAAAGTAGTGGCCATGCCGGAGCTAAGAAACGGCTCGCAAAACATAAATCCAAAAAACCTAGTATATTCTTGGAAAAAAGATTACAGCAACAGTCCTGACGCTTCGGGATACGGGAAAAATTTTATGGTTTATACTAATGATTATTTAGAAAGTACTAGCAATGTGAGTGCTATCGCATCTAGCGTGGATCAGAATCATTCTTCAGAAGCAAATTTAACTATCGGAACTGTAAATCCGCAGATCGAGTTCTATAAGAATGATCCTATACTAGGAACGATATGGGAACATGCGCTCTTAGACGGACACAAAGTGCCTGGCGATGAAATCATAGAGGCTTCCCCTTATTTTGTTTCTCCGAGAGATATCAGACTTCCTTCTTTAGTCTTCAATTGGTTTATTAATGATGTGCAGATAGCTATGGGGGGAGTTAAGAAAAATCTCTTTCCGGTAAAAGTACAAAAGGGAATTTCAGTAACTTCAAAAATAAAGGTGTAAATAGAGAACAGAAATTAGATTTTTGAATCGTGCAGTGGGGAACTTAAGGTAGAATTTTAAACAATGAAAAAACTTTTTAAAAATTTTGTTTTTATCTCTCTGGTGTCCTTTTTATTTGGGTTTCCGTTAATTATGGTGTCTCATGTGCAGGCCGCACCTCTTGATTGTAAAGCTCCGTTAGTTATTTCCAAAGATAAAAATTCTTGCGTTTCTGCCTCCACGATAGATAACTATCAATTCCTAGCACCTTTGCCTGATCCAAATAATTCGGGCACTCTTAAGGATAGTATTTCTCTCGGTGGAACTTCTGGCTTGAGTAGCTATATCAACATGGTGATTAAGCTATTCATCGGCATTTGCGCAGTCCTAGCCGTTGTGATGATAGTGCTCGGTGGACTTGAATACATGACTAGCGAACTCATTCATAACAAAGAGGAGGGGAAACAACGCATAACTAATGCCATTTTTGGGCTTGTCCTAGCTATGGGCGCTTGGACTCTTCTTTATACTATCAATCCAAAACTGCTAGACATAGACCTCTCCAAACTCAAACCTGCGGTTGTGGTGGTAAATCAAGATAATGATGTGCCCCAAACTCCCCTAAATGGAAAATATGGTAACTACCTAGACGGCGCAGACTGGGCAGCAATTGCGGGAGCATCTATTCCTCCGCCTGCGGGGATAAGTGTCAAACAGCCCGAATGTACTACGGTGGGACAGCGTGATTGTACCTCAACCAGGAGACTAAACTATGGGGCAGTCATAGCAATTCGTGACGCTTGTCCTTCTTGCCAAATAACTATCACGGGAGGCACAGAATATTGGCTGCATAGCGTAACCACCAGTCACCGAGAAGGAAATTCAACTGTGGATTTGCGTAGCGATAATACCTTGAATAGTTTTTTGTCGGGCGGCCAGCCATTGGTTTATTACAAAAGATATCCGCACGAAGGTGGACTTTATTTATGGGAAGGAGATCATTGGCACATAGGTCCTTAATTTATGTCAAAAAGAAATTTCATACTTTTAGTCATAGTCCTCATAATAATAATATTTTCAATATTTGGATTTTTGCTTTCCCGAAAAAATGCTATCTCTCCCGTTGATGGGGACACTGATGGGACTAATTTCATTTCAAATTTCAATCCATTCGGAAATAACACCAAACCTCCGACAGATACTACAACGAATCCCGTCGACGTTTCTGGATACCAAACACCTCCTGAAACCACCAAGCTTGCACTAAGAAAGATTTCAAGTGTTCCCGTAGCAGGCTATGCTGTCTTCCAGAAAGAAAGACTCAAAGATGTCCCTGTTGTTATGCCTGAAACCCCTGTGACTCCTCCTGCTGATATAGAGAACACTACTCCAGTAGATAATACTAAGAAGCCTATAGTAAAACCCACTCCACCCCTAACTGAATTTGCTCCTGCTTTAAGGTATGTGGATCGCGCAACTGGTAATATCTATCAAACTTTTGCTGATAAAGTACAAGAAAGAAGATTTTCTTCTATGCTCATCCCAAAAGTATATGAAGCTTTTTTCGCAAACAGCGGGCAAGCAGTATTTATGCGATATTTGAAAGCTGACGGAAGAACCATACAAACTTTTTTTGCGAATCTTCCGAAAGAATATTTGGGGGCAGATACGACAGGGGACAACGAACTCAAGGGAACTTTTCTTCCTGACAATGTTTCTGACTTGAGTGTTCTCTCAGACACAAGTAGCGTCTTTTACCTTTCACCATCCGGCGACAATGCTTCTGGAACCACACTTAATATATCGAATGGTAAAAAGGTAGAAATTTTAAACTCGCCATTCACAGAATGGCTTTCCACTTGGCCCAACAATAAAATGGTCACTCTTACCACAAAGCCTGCTTCGGGTTATCCTGGCTACATGTATTCTCTTGATACATCTTCCAAAAATATTACAAAAGTAATAGGAGATGTGAACGGACTTTCCACGTTTGTGAGCCCGAACGGCAAACTAGTTTTGTACAGCAACGACAGCTTAACATTAAATATTTACCACACAGATACAAAAGTTTCGGAAATTTTAGGCATACACACCATGCCAGAAAAATGTGTCTGGGGAAAACAAAGCGATTATATATATTGCGCCGTTCCCAAAAATCTAGTCGGCGTTCCTTATCCAGACTCATGGTATAAAGGAGAAATTTCTTTCAATGATGAAATTTGGAGAAAAGATGTTGTTTCGGGAGTAGAAAGCCTTATTTCAGACCCTGCCCAAACACAAGGAGGGGAAGAAATAGATGGAATAAAGCTCGGAATAAATGAAGGGGAAAATTACCTTTTCTTTGTTAACAAGAAAGATTCTTTCCTTTGGGAACTAAGCCTAAAATAATATAAATTAGACAGATCCTATGTATCGGATCACTATTCTTCTTCCGCGCCCCATACCCACAGACTCTGTTTTTATATCTGTGGCATTTGAGAGAAATTCATGAACTATACGTCTTTCAAAAGGAGACATGGGGTCTATTTCGACGCTTGATTTGAAATAACGAGCTCTCTCAGACATCATGTGTGCCACCGCGCGTACACTTTCCACATGCTTCTTTTGATGTCCATTTATGTCGATAATGAGACCAATACCGTTTTTGGTTTCTTCTCCAATATTTTTTTGCAAATTTTTGGACTCTAAAATTCTGTGTACTAAGTGGTTTAAAGCACGCAGTCCTTCTCCATCGCGAGATATAAAGAAATGCGGCTCGCTTACCTCTACAGCTACCCACATACTCTTTGGACTTTCTTCCACAATAGTAATTCCATTAGTTTTAACTAAAGTTTTTTCTATAATGTCCTTGATTAGGTTTTGTATCTCCGCCTTATCCATAAGTTTATTTTACTACTCCGCTAAATTCTTTCTTTTTAATATACATTTGTTGAGCTACCATGAAAAGATTGCTTGTGATCCAATACAACGCCACAGCTCCTGAAACTCGGTAGGCAATAAAAGCAATTATGAAAGGAAAAACGTATTTCATTTGTGTATTCATGCTTTTAGCAAAACTATCTGAGAAAGAAGCGTTGCTCCCCACTGAAGTAGTTGCCGGTTTTGGCATGAATTGTGCTTGCAAGAATTGAGATACTCCAGCAAGAATAGCTAAAATGAGACTTTTCTTTGAAATATCTATAAGTCCCAAGAAAAACATATTTATGTGCGACGGAATATGAACAAAAGAATAAAGTAGGCCACTTTCAAAGTTTATCCCGTTATAAAAGACATAATACAAAGCAAAGATAATGGGTATTTGAACTAAAACCAACAAACAACCAGAAAAGGGGTTGGCTTTATGAGTTTTATAAAGCTCAAAAGTAAGCCTCGCCTGTTCTTCTTTACTAGCTCCACTTTGTTTGATTTTATTCAACTCAGGCGCAAGCATGTTCATCTTTGCCTGCCCTTCGATAGATTTTTGAGAAAGAGGGAAGAGGATGACTTTTACAAGGATAGTTAAAATAATAACAGCAAGCCCTAAATCTCCTTCGGGAATAATAGAGACTAAGAAAGCAAGCGCATTTAAAAGGGGTTTATATAAAACAGCATTCCATATGGTGTGAATCATAGTCTTATCTTATATTAAAAAGCTAAAAAGTCCACTT
>JBBRSF010000038.1:0-5120 GCA_038245685.1 Minisyncoccia bacterium | reverse complement strand
TTATGCATTATGCAGGCTTTGTTCGAACAGCGTTCAGGAATAGTTTTCGTGCCTTCCATCATCAAGCTGCCACACTCTTTGCAGATATTTCCCGTAGGCTTTGCTTTGATTGCAAATTTACAATCTGGGTAATTGGAACAAGAATAAAATATCCCAAATCTTCCACGTCTTTCAGAGATATCTCCTTTTTTGCAAACAGGGCATATCACCCCCGTTCTCTTTCGTGCAAGCTCAGCTTCATCTTGTTTTATAAATTTACATTTAGGATATCGAGAACAAGAGATGAATGTGCCTGTGCCATCGCGTCTCTCTCGAATTACAAGTTTACCGCCTCCGGATTTTCCTTTCTTCTCTCCACAGTCTGGACACACCTCCCCAGTTTCTTTTGGACCTTGTAGCTCTGTGCCGTCGAGCATGAGAGCTCCATCGCAGTCAGGATATTTGGAACATGAATAAAATTTGCCAGCGCGAGAGAGCTTGATGATCATCGAACTTCCGCATTTAGGACATTTTATATTTTCCGGAGCATCACCCAAGTTCGTAGCCTTATCTAGCTTCTCTTTAGATTTAACTTCTTTTAAGAATGGTCCGTAGAAATCCTTCAATGTTTTTTCATATCCTCTTTCTCCTCTAGATATTTCATCAAGTTGATCTTCCATATCAGCAGTAAATGTATCTGAAATATAATTTGCAAAATGTGCTTCTAAAAAGTCAGATACAACTTCACCTACATCAGTAGGGAAAAGAGTTTTGCCTTCTTTGCGTACATATCCACGGTCTTCGATGGTTCGCATGATAGAAGCATAAGTAGAAGGGCGCCCTATGCCACGGCTTTCAAGCTCTTTCACCAGTCCAGCTTCAGAATATCTGCCGGGGGGCTCGGTAAATTTCTCTTCGCTATTAAGCTCAAGCAGTTTTAATTTTTCTCCGGCTTTACATAACGGAAGTTCTACATCTTCTCCGCGTGCCCCAGTATCTACGGCGAGCCACCCCGGGAAAAGTAGTCGTGAACCATTGGCAGCAAACATAGGTAGATCCTCGTGCCCTTCTATTTTTGCAGTTATTTTTGTTTTGAGTAATTTTGCATCAACCATCTGTGAAGATACTGCTCGTTCCCAGATGAGGCGGTACAATCTGTCTTGATCATCATTTCCGGTATGAAGTTTCTCGATATGGGTAGGTCGGACTGCTTCATGTGCTTCTTGAGCATTCTTGGATTTTGTTTTATAGATTCTTGCTTCAGCATATTCATTTCCAAACTCCTTCTTTACATATGAAAGTATTTGCCCTTGCGCAACAGTAGAGATGTTTGTACTGTCTGTCCTCATGTAAGTGATATGTCCTCCTTCGTATAATTTCTGAGCTATTTGCATAGTACGAGAAGGCGAATAACCAAGTCTCGAACTTGCAGTTTGTTGTAAAGTAGAAGTAGTAAAGGGCGCGCGAGGCGATCTCTTTTGTTCGCTTTCTTTTACGTCGGCAACTACCCAGTTATCACTTTTTCCAGCCTCTAATATTTTATTTACAAGTTTTTCGTCTCGAGGTTCTTCGACACATTCCAAAGAAAGTTTGTCTTTTTTTAATGTTTCAAAAAGTCCGAAAATTCTCCAATATTTTTCTGGAATAAAAGCCCTAATTTCTCGCTCTCGTTCCATGATGATGCGAAGCGCAGGGGATTGCACCCTTCCTGCGGAAAGTCCGTACCTGACTTTTTTCCAGATAAGACCTGAGAGGTCATAACCTACAAGTCTATCGAGAACTCTTCTGGCTTCTTGAGCCTTACGCAGATTCGTGTCAATCTTCCTAGGATGTTTCAACGCTTCTTCGACTGCTTCTTTAGTTATCTCGTGAAAAGTTACTCGCTCTATCGGCGCTTTAACTTTCTTGTCTTCATTTAAAAGTTTTTCTATGTGCCAAGCTATAGCTTCGCCTTCACGATCAGGGTCAGTAGCAAGCATTACCTCCGTAGCTTTCTCAGCAAGCTTCTGCAGTTCTGAAACAATTTTTTCTTTACCTTTAGAAATTTCATAATGAGGCACAAATCCGGCTTCGATGTCTATAGCTTTTTTGTTTGATTTAGGAAGATCACGGATGTGCCCGACAGAAGCGCGCACAGTAAAAGCGCCTTCGAGATATTTCTCGATAGTTTTTGCTTTGGAAGGTGATTCTACGATTAATAATTTCATGGTTGATTTATAATGAGCGTAGGAATTATATAAATCACCACCCTGTTAAATGCCTACTGGCAACTTTTGCATAACAAAAGTTATTTAACAGGGTTAGAAAATTTACTCGTTCTGCTCATCAATTTTCTAAGTATTACATGAAATCTATTTTTTTGGCAAATTTACACGAAATTTTTCTAAAAAGTTTTCCTGATTTCTCCTAGCTCTTCTTTGATGAGTCCTTTGATTTCCATTATTGAAAGGAGGGCGTTGGCATGAGGAATAGGCATTTTCATTTCACGGATCAAGTCATCGCGAGGTATAGGTTCGCGCAGAAGTTCAAAAACGATTTTCTCATCGGGAGAAAGATCTTGAAATAACTCTGACTGCTTTTCTTCATCTTTTTTAACTTCAAATCCGAGCGCTTCGAGTAAGTCATTCGCGGAAGTAATAGGGGTAGCCCCGAGCCTGATAAGCTGGTTCACGCCTTTCGAGTTAGAAGAAAATATAGAGCCCGGCACTACCAGCAAATCTCTATTGTATTCGGTGGTTAGTCTCGCGGTAATAAGTGTGCCGGATTTTTCTTCTGCTTCTATTATTAGCACTGCTTTAGAAATTCCGGCCATAAGTCTGTTCCGCATCGGGAAGCTCCATTGAGTCGCCTTGAAATCAGATTCAAATTCAGAAATCAAACATCCTCCGTTTTCTACGACTTCCTTCATAAGGTTTACATTTGTTTTGGGGTGTATGGCATCACGGGACAGTCCTGATCCGGGGAAGACAATAGTGACGAGACCTGCTTTCATCGCCGCTTTGTGAGCAATAGTATCTATACCCATAGCAAATCCGGAAACGATAGCGACAGGATATCCTTTTAATCCTTCAATTAATTTTTCGCAGGCTTCACGGCCATACGAAGTATTTTTCCGCGAGCCTACCACGCATAAATAAATAAGTTTCTCTTTAGGAAGTTGTCCGATGATCCACAGATCTTTGGGGGGTTGAGGGATCTCGAGCAGAGCTTTTGGGAAATTCGCATGTGGCAATTTCTTTATCTCCATTTTGCAATTATAGCAATTTTCTTATACAATAAGAATATGTTAGATATCAAATTCATCCGAGAAAACAAGGATATAGTGCAAGCAGGAGCCAAGAAAAAGCATATAGATATAGATATAGAAGCGCTGCTGGTACTAGATGATAATCGCCTGAAAGAACTCAAGGAAGTGGAAGATCTTCGGAGTGAAGTAAATAAAGTTTCAAACGACATAGCTCGCGACCAAGACCCAGCCTTAAAGAAACAACTGATCGATGAGATGCGCGCAGTCAAGGAAGAAATAAAAGGCAAGGAAGAAAAACTTAAAACCATAATGGAGGAATGGCAGAAATTAATGGTGCAAGTGCCAAACGTCCCTGATATGTCTGTTCCAGATGGAGAATCCGATGAAGAAAATGTGGAAGTGAGGACGTGGGGAGATAAACCACAATTTTCTTTTACTCCCAAAAATCATGTTGAACTTATGCTGGCTCATGATATGGCTGACTACGAACGTGGATCAAAAGTTGCAGGATTCCGGGGATACTTTATGAAGAACGATGGAGCCCGCCTCGAATGGGCACTCATGCGATATGTTGAAGAAAAATTTATGGACAAAGAAGGATTTACTCCGATGATAGTGCCTTCACTTTTGAGACGGGAACCATTTATGGGAACTGGCTATCTGCCTCAGAGCGAAGAAGATCTATATAAAACTCAAGATTCGGATTATCTCGCAGGCACGGCGGAAGTTTCTACTATGGGATATTATATGAATGAAATTATTGATAAGAAAGATTTGCCGATAAAGTTTTTCTCATTTTCTCCTTGTTTCAGGCGTGAAGCAGGAAGCCACGGCAAAGATACAAAAGGAATATTCCGGATACATGAATTCTTGAAATACGAGCAAGTAATACTTTCGGAAGCATCTCACGAGACATCTGTAAAACTGCATGAAGAAATAACCGCTAACGCCGAAGCCATGCTACAAGAGCTCGGACTGCCATATCATGTCGTTGTGAACTGCGGAGGAGACTTGGGCCTAGGACAAGTAAAGAAATACGACATCGAGGCGTGGATGCCGAGTGAAGGAAAATACAGAGAGACACACTCAGCTTCATATTTTCACGATTTTCAAACACGCAGACTAAGTATTCGTTACAAAGATGAAAATGGAAAGCTTTATTTTGCGCACTCTTTGAACAATACTGCGCTTGCTATGCCTAGAATCATCTGCCAGATAGTAGAAAATTATCAGCAAGCTGATGGCTCGATCAAAATTCCTGAAGTTTTAAGAAAATACATGGGAGACCGAGAGTTCATAATATAAAATGCAAAAAAGAGATGTTTTAAGTTCTCCGCGTCTGGCTGAGCTAAAAAAGAAGCGAAAGAAAGTCTTTATCAATAAGACAATATTGATTTCTGTTAGCTTGATTTTGATAATTGTGCTATCTGTCTATACCTCTAGATTGAAAAGTTTAAACATTTCCAGCATCGAAATAGTTAATAACAAGATTGTAGACACGGATTCTATAAAGAGCGAAGTGAGTGCGGATATCGCAGGTAAATATCTTTGGCTTTTTCCAAAGACAAACGTTTTGTTTTATCCTAAAGGTAAAATTGTAAAAGATCTTACAGATAAATACAAAAGATTGAAAGATATTAAAATATCGGTAAAAACCGATCGCACCTTGGTAGTGACGGTCGGCGAGCTTACAGCAAAATATCTCTGGTGTGGTGCGAGCCCCATCATGGTAGGAGGAAGTGAAAAATGTTATTTCATGGATAGTGAAGGGTACATTTTTGATGAAGCACCATACTTTTCGGGCAATCTTTACTTCAAATTCTATGGAGTAGACGGCCTAAACAGCGATAATCCGCTGGGATATTACTATCATCGATCATTTTTTACGGAGCTA
>JBBRSF010000037.1:0-5521 GCA_038245685.1 Minisyncoccia bacterium | reverse complement strand
GCCTAGCCAGGTATCAGCAATTCCAAAACCTCCGATATAGGCTATTTTGCCATCTATAACAATGGCCCTTCGATGATTTCTCTTTTGAAAACGAATAATGTTCCAAGGCACAGCGCTTAGTGAGTGAAAAGTCCAAACTTTACCGCCAGCATCTTTAAATTCTTGAATTTTGTCCGGCCCTCCACCAAAGCTATCGAGCACAAGGCGAACTTCCACTCCTTCGGTAAGTTTCTTCATAAGATGAGACATTATCTCCTCACTCATTTTTCCTCCTTTCCAAAAATATAGCATCATATTGATCGAGGAATTGGCTCCATCGATGCTTTGTAGAAGCGACTTCATACATTCGTCTCCAGTCGGCAATATTTCTATTTCATTCCCTTTTTCGACTGGAAGCGTTAAGGCCGATGCTATGGTTCGCACGAAAGCGTCTGATCCCGCCGGAGGCATAGTACCCGAGTATTTTAGTTTCGAGGGACCTCCGTTTACTGGGAAGAATAAAATCGCCAACATAGTGAAGATAGACACTATGCCAACCACAAAAATAACTAGCTCCCACCATGTGTATTGTTGAAGGAATGTTTGCATGTTTTTATATATTTTTTTAAGGTTTCTAAATAGTACTTTTTCCACAAGACCTATGCCGAGGCGGGGCTGGAATTATTACCATAAAGTGATATGCTTTAATTCATGAACTTCGATTTAAAAAATTTTGTGCACAAAAGATTGGAAAAGAAAGTATTTACTGGACTACCTCTTACTATCTTCGTAATAGTTTTCTTGATACTGCTAGCAACTTTTGTGGGCATAACAGGTTCCATAGTTAACTCCACTCCTATAGTCCAAATCGACTACACTTTCACAAATTACTTATTCCATTATCGTACCGTACCTCTTGCCAAAACTTTCTACTTGATCACCCACTTCGCAGACCAAATAACTATAATTATTCTTCTTATAGCTTCATTAGTGTATTTATATTTTAAAAAAGAGTTGGCGTATTTATATGCCCTAATTTTAACTTTCATCGGCACAGAAGGTAGCGTATTTCTTATAAAAATATTTATAAATCGTGCTCGCCCCGGAGCCGATATCGCTTACTACCTAGAAGGTTCAAAATCTTTTCCGAGTGGACACTCTACTATCGCGATGGCGTTTTTTGGGTTTATTACTTATTACCTGATCCATCATTTAAAAACCAGAAGCAAGCGGTCTTTAATTATTTTTCTAGGAGCTTTGATTATCGGCCTTGTTGGATTCTCTCGGCTGTATTTAGGCGTGCACTATCTTAGCGATGTATTGGGAGGATTTCTCCTCGGTGCTCTTTGGCTCGTGGCAGGCATTACTTTCCGAGAAAGACATTTCTATATCTCTTCCATAAACAAAGAGAAAACTCCTAAGTAATTATTTCATTAATAAAAGTCCAGCGATTGCTATAACACTTCCTAAAATTTTTCTCGGGAGGTCTTCTTTTTCATTAAGAAATATTGCTGCCGCAATAAAAATAACAACAATTTTGAAGGTTGTTACAGAAGCAACCACACTTAAATTTCCTACTAAATAAACAAGTATTACAAAAGATAAGCCTTGAAGAAATCTTAAACTTCCAGTTATAACGACATCTTTTCGCGTATAAGTGTGTTTGCTTTTTAAATAAAGAGCAGTGATTCCTAAAAATATATACTGAGACCACCAAGAAATCATAGTTCCCGCGCTAAATCCTGTAGTTTTCTGTAATATTCTTTCTGAGACTAGTAACACCCCTAACATTACTCCACTTAAAAGCATTAAAAGAAAATACTTATCGAAACGAAATCTACCTATCCGATGTTTTTTTGAAATAATAACGAGAGCTATTAATAAAAATACTGTCCCTATTATCTGCATATTACTTAAACCTTCATGTATAAAAATAGAAGAGAGTACTATAGTAACTGGAGTATATATATTACTAACTACTGAAGTCACTCCCGCATCGACATGTTTTTGGGCAATATAATTAAAAATGGAATAAGCTGTTCCGAAGGACCCCGAAACAAGAGCTAGCAATAACAAGTGAAATAAATTACCTGAAATATAAAACTTGCTGAATAGCGGGAAGAACAAACTTCCTACCACGGAGATCGTCATGACAACAAACGCAAAACGCGCTTGTTCACTAGGTCCATTGTCTTTGGATTTTGCTAGAGAGCGCCGTTGTAAGGGCGAAGCAGTCGCCGCAATAAAATAAAATAAATAACTAAAAATTATTATCATTTGATTTATTCGAAATCATGCCGCACACCGTCAGTTAAAGTGCGACTTTGGGCGACCCTTAATACATTTTTTAAGAGTATAGCGACTGTCATCGGTCCTACGCCCCCAGGGACAGGCGAGACATAACTCGCAACATCTTTCACGGATTCAAAATCTACATCCCCTACTATTGATCCATTTGATTCGGAAGTTCCCGCATCGATAACGATTGCTCCATTTTTTATCATATCTCCGGTTATAAACTTCCCTTGCCCCATAGCAGAGATTATTATGTCAGCTTGTTTGATAATTTCTTCTTTATTTTCTGTTTTACTTCTCACGATATTCGGATTTAGTCCGCGAAAATTCAAAAGCGCTGTAACTGGCTTCCCGACCAGCATGCCCTGTCCTATAATTACAATCTTCTTCTGATCTAAATTAATATTGAGCGAATCTAATAATGCTATGCAAGAAAGAGCAGCCGGGTATCCGATATTTATGTCCCCATTATAAAAATTTTCACTTGCCGTCTTTCCTAAACAATCCACATCAAGACGAGGATCGATAGCATCCAATACTCTTTGTTTATCAATGTGCTCTGGAAGCGGTAATTGTATTATTATCCCGCACATATAAGGAACTACATTTAAAACATTTATTTCTTTAATAAGTTCCTCCGTCGAAATTGACACAGGAAAATTCGCCCCATGAAAAGATATACCTACACTCTCTGCGCGCTTGGCTTTCATATCCACATACTGGAGAGAAGCTCTATCCGTACCTACTAAGACATCGCAAAAAACTGGGGTAAATGAAAGCTTGGCTACTTCACTTTTCACCTCGTTCAGAATTTTATTTCTTAATTCTTTTCCATCAATAATTTGCATAAATTTATCCGAAATATTTTAAAATCGTTACACTCCCAAGAATTCGTTTTTCATATCATCTCTGTGCGCTGAACGGCCATATCGCCTCATACTCATGAGTATTCCAAGCCCAGCAAACTCTACTAAGAGATGCGAGCCTCCATAGCTCATAAAAGGGAGTGGTATACCGGTCACCGGCATGAGCCCGAGGTTCATGCCCACATTTACCAGTATATGACTCATGAGAAATATTGCTATCCCCATGCCGAAAAGTATCTCGAAATTTGATGCGCCGAGTGAAGCAAAATATAAAATTCTCCAGATTACCGCGCTATACAGGATAATAATAAGAAGCGAACCTATAAGCCCCCATTCTTCCGCATAAGCTGCAAATATGAAGTCTGCCTGAGGCACCGGAAGAAACTTGAGGCGGGATTGAGTTCCAAATCCGATTCCTTTACCTGTTATTTGTCCCGAACCGACGGCGATAGTGGACTGAAAGACATTGTATCCAGTTTTTCTGACATCTGAAAGAGGATTTATAAAATTATTTATACGGGCTTTTTGATAAGGCGCAAATAAGAACACCCAAAGTGACGCGAAAATAAGGGCGCCTGAAACGAAAACAAAGAATAAATGAACCTTTGATATGCCCGAAACTAGCACCATGCCAAGCCATATAAAAAGAATCACCATAGCAGAACCGAAATCCGGCTGAAGAAGAACCAAAATGAAAGGAATGAGAGCATAAAAACCAGAGATGAAAATATGCTTTATGTTTCTTATCTCTACATGTCGTCTAGAAAAATACTTGGCGAGAACGAGGACCAGTACAAGCTTCATCACATCCACCGGCTGAAAAGAAAAGAGCCCGAGATTAAACCAACTTTTTGCCCCGTTTGATATGTGTCCTAGGATAAAAAGAAGCAAAAGGAGCAAGGAAAAAAATAACAGAGAAAAAACCAGTACATCGGTGCGCTTTAAAAATCGAAAATCTATCGAGGAAAAAATAAAAAATATCGCGAACGATATCAGAATCCAGAGAACTTGCTTACTGAAAAAATCACTCGTGGTCTCAAGCGGAGTAAAGGACTTCATCGTGATGAGGCCACCAATGGTTATCGGAAGTATAAAAAAAACAAGTATCCAATCTACCCCGTTAAAAGCCGCCCTCTCTAATAGGCGAGTGCTACGGTCACCTAGGGGCGACCTGCTTCTAACGGGGTCTATTCTTTTAAAGGCTTTTTCTGCCATGATTACTTTAATTTAACAGAAAAAATATCATACATGGGGATTATCTCTTTGGCCACTACTTTTGCAGATATTGGCTCGGGCCATGTAAAAGTAAGATCGTGCGTTCCGAGGGGGCCGAGTTCGCTTACATAAGTTCTGCTCGCAGAAATAGCATTCCCTAAATTATCATAAAGAATAGCTACTATCCCTACGTTTGGAATGGTAAACAAAGAATTATTTTTTATTGTGGCCGACAAGTGCGGACTTGTATCGGGATCTACTAAATCAATATTTGAAACTTGGACCTTAAGCTGATCTATTTTATTTTGTGTAACTTGGAGCCAATTCTCAGTCTGTGTGAATTCAAAAGTAGTGTAAACAGGAATAGAGTGTCCGATATCAATCGCCGGCTCAAATACAGCAAAGTTGCCCCCCGGTAAAATATACGTACTTCCCTCTCGCTTGCCGATATAAACATTGTTCGCGTCTGCAAAACGAAATCGGTAATTTATTTTCTGGATTGCTACATTCTTGTTATGGTTCACTATGTAAGCTACAGCATTGTATCTACTAGGCACTACTTTAAAAGCTCGAGCCCAGATGACAGAGAGATGATCCACCTGTGAAGCGCATGCGTTCGGACAAGAGCCTCCACAATCCATGCCCGTTTCGTCTCCGTTTTGACGTGTGTCGACGCAAGAAGGAGGTTTATTAAAAGAAGGAGAAATGATCAAAAATACAAACAAAGAGACGACTGCTACAAGAAACACTACATAAGAAATTTGTCTCTTTTGGGACCATGTCATAGAAATATGATAACACAAAAGCATAAAAATTAAACGCCTTAAAATAAAAAACCCAGGGTCGCGTATCCTAACGCAGCCCTGGGCAAATTCATTTTTGCACGCGATGCTCGTGTGCGCGCTGCCACCAATCTGGGTGGCGCAGCCGCAACGCCTCATGGCGTTGCTTTGCGATCTTTTTGATTTCGAGCTCCCTCCGGAATCGAGAGATTCCACCGTTACGAACCCACTTGAGTCCGTACAGCACCCCAGCCGACACGGCCAGAGCCACAACAAAAATTACCAAAAGAACACCCATCACGCCCTCCTCACACGAATTGAACTTCAGTATACATTATATCACATATAATACCCAAAAGTCAAGCTAAAAAAGCCTATATTTAT
>JBBRSF010000036.1:0-5562 GCA_038245685.1 Minisyncoccia bacterium | reverse complement strand
ATTAATGCTTCTCTTACAGGGCATTTAGTACTTTCGACAATTCACACGAATTCAGCCGCCGGCGCTATTCCCAGACTTATCGACATGGGAGCAGAACCATTTTTGATTACTGCTACCGTCAAAACTATCATCGCCCAAAGACTGGTGAGAAAACTTTCGGCAAACAAAGAAAAGTATTTTCTTTCGGCTGCGGAAATAAAAAACCTTGGAAAAATCGTGGACCTCGATCGAGTCTTAACTTTCTTGAAAACTGAAAAAGCCATAGGCGAAAGTGATACTATCGATAAGATACCTTTTTATAAAGCAAAAAAGAGCGCCGAATCCGAAGATGGTTATAGCGGTCGAGTCGGAATGCATGAAGTTCTAAAAGTTTCTTCTACAATCAAAGAGATGATAACCGGAGGAAAATCCCAAGACGATATAGAAAAGCAAGCCAAAGCAGAGGGTATGATGACAATGCTCGAGGACGGTGTTTTTCAAGCTGTGTTCGGAGTGACGACCCTCGAAGAAGTATTCCGGGTGGTTTCCGAGTGATTTTATTTATTTACGCTTCTTTCAATTTTTTCTTCCCTGCGCCCTTCTCGGAATACCGAGCGGGACCCTCGGGATTTAAAAATAGAAAGAATCTAGAATTCAAATGCTTTTTACATACAGCGCAAAATCAAAGACAGGCGAAATAGTTCACGACACAATCGAAGGAAATGATCGCTATTCTCTGGCGCGCGATTTAAGGTCGCGTGGTTTTATTCCGCTATCTATCACCGGACAAGCAAAAGCTTTTACGGAAAGATTTTCTCTTTTTTCAAATTTCTTTTCCAAGGTAAAGAGTTCAGAGTTGATAATACTTACGAAAAATTTAAGTGGAATGATCCGTGCCGGACTTTCTTTGTACCGCGCGCTTTCCGTTTTAAAAAAACAAACAAAAAATGCAAAATTAGGTAAGATATTGGACTCTATCTCAGCAGATATTAATGCAGGCGAAACTTTCTCGTTTGCATTGGCAAAGTGTCCTGATGTTTTTTCAAAACTTTTTGTTTCTATGGTGAGGGCAGGGGAAGAATCAGGAAATTTAGCAGGTTCCTTGTCTGACATAGGACTTAACTTAGAGAAATCGAGCTCCCTTACAAAAAAAATTCACGGTGCTCTTATTTATCCTGGAGTCATTATGTCTGCCATGGTCGTCATAGGAGTGCTCATGTTTGCTTTCGTAGTACCGACACTTGCAGGAACTTTTAAAGAATTAGGTGTAAAATTGCCTCTTTCCACACAAATTCTAGTATTCGTAGGGACATTTTTTTCAGAGCATTTAATCCTTACTTTTCTAATTATTTTTTCAATAGGAATTGGCTTGTATCTTGTCTTCAAAGCAGAATTTACCAAGAAATATATTGATTTTTTAATGATGAATTTGCCAGTGGTAAAAAATCTTTCTCGAGAACTAAACACTGCCCGCACGGCGCGCACGATGTCGTCCCTTCTTCTTTCAGGAGTTTCCATTACTCGCGCCGTAGAGATAACAGAAGATGTCGTACAGAATACATATTATAAAAAGGTCTTAAAAGAGGCCAAAGAGGGAATAGAAAAAGGCGAGCCGTTCTCGCGAGCATTTGAGGCAAACCCAAATCTTTATCCTGTCATGATGTCGGAGATGATAGAGGTCGGAGAAGAAACCGGAAAATTAGCCGACATGCTAGTACAGATAGCTCTATTTTATGAAGAAGAGATTGAAAATAAAACAAAAAATCTTTCAACAATCATTGAACCATTGCTTATGATAGTAATAGGTGCAGGGGTTGGATTCTTTGCCATCTCTATGATATCTCCGCTGTATTCTATTTTAGGAAGTATCAGCTAGTTTTTTACTTCTTGCCACGAAAGTATTTGATATTGATCAGAGGTAAGAGGGAAGCTGGGCGGTGGGGCATATAATAAGTTTGCGTCATAGTTTATATTTCGAGTAGCATAGCCCGTTCCATCGACATAAGCAAATCCGTACCTAGTATAAGTAGCAATCATTCCGTATAGAGTCAGAGTAGTTCTATTTTTATAGTTACAACTATTACCCGCATAATAAAATCTTCCAACAGAATTGTGTTGTGCCATTAAGGCACCGTCAATTTTTAGAGTATCACTACTTACCATGCCGACCATTACTCCTCCTTGTGCCGCTAGTCCCAGAGAATCAGTCCCGTCGTAATTCGTGTATAGTAAATCATTATTTATGATGATATTTTTGTATTTGGTGGCATCCGAAGGTTCGGGTAAAAGAGCAGCGGCTATTGTCAACCTAGCTCCGCTTATTTGTCCATCGATCACTAGATGATCTTGAAGAAAGATTATTCCGTTAGATGGGAAAGGATAATTGCCTTGCAGAGTTTGAGTACCCACGCTCCAGCTCAGGGAAAGAGGGTTTGAAGAATTTGTTGTGCAGTTTCCGGTAGTTAAAGCAGCCCAAGTGTTTATTTTATATAAATCGAAAGTATCGTCATTTTTTAGAACAATATGATATCCAACAAATCCAGCTCCAGCGGCATCTCGATAAAATCCGCTTGCCACAGCAAGCGATTTTAGGTTTGCTATGTCAGTCGTAAATCCTGAAAAATCAATTGTAGGTTGACTCATCTTTCGACCCGCAGCAAATACATCTGAGTGACTGGAAAGAAGAGAAGGAGATTTAGGATCCGCAGTAGCAACACAAGTGTGAACCCCATAAGAATTTGCTCCTCCACAATTTCCTCCGTCTGTGTCGTTATAAGTTGCCACACCACTAGTGACCAGATTGTGCGCAAGTCCGTCAAAACGTATACCGCCATTCGAATGAATGGATCCGAAAATTTCTGTTCCTGCTCCGAAACGCATGGCGTCATTGCCGGCAAAAGCATGTTCGGCGATTGAAGGTTTAGCTACTTGGGTGGTTATTTTTCTTATAAATGAAGAGTCCAAAGTCGAAGATCCGTCGGATTTTATTTTAACCAGAGTTGACCCTTGAGAAGGAGAGGTAATTGTTAAAGAGAATTGCCCGACGGTGTTTCCATCCTTATCTTTAAGTTGATGCACGTAGGGACCTATTGTCCCGGTACCGTCTTGGTAGTCACTCGACGCATGAGCTAAATGCCATCGATAATAATCTATTCCAGCTTCTGCCGACTGGAATGCCTGTTCACGGTTATAAGTTATTCTTCCGGATCGGATAGAATTAGCAGTAAAACCTGCGAGAGCGGATATTATCATAATGGCAATAGCAGCGAATACCATAGTCTGGATTATTATCATTCCTTTTTTTGTGTTGGGAAAATTTTTCATAAATTATCTTTTATATTTCTGAGAGAAACTTGTGTCGACATGACTATAGGAGTAGGAGATCTGTTCACGTTTTTTTCTATTGTAATGCTAATTTTTACAAGCCTAATCGCCGAAATATCCACAGGGGAGGAAAGTGCGGCAGAAGTTCCATCATAATTTTTGTCGTAATAATCAAATACTGAAGCGTTGGTTACATCGCTTACGAGAGTGGTAATGACTTCAGCACCAGTATAGGCTAGTGGACTACCCGTTGGTTTGGTCACACCTTTTTGTAAATTTGTTCCATTTAAAAAATAGCGAACCTTTTCTTTGAGACCGTCATCATATATATCAGAATAAAAGGTAAAAGAACTAGAGCTCGCTTGGTTTATTGCGTAGGATCCATTGTTCCCCGAAGAAGCTGTTCGTATCTCAGCTACCATTTTTTTCAAAGCTATTCTGCTAGAATTTACAGCTTCTAATTCTGATCCAATAACCGAATTGTAGAACCATAGATTTCTTGAAAAAAGAGTAAGGGCTAATGCAATGATTATAAAAAGCGCAATTCCGAAAAGAGTTTCTATCACCGTAAAACCTTTTTTATTTTTGTTTACATTTTTCATTATGGTGTAAGAGTAATAGTTTGATTTATCCAATTACCGGAAATATTTACGGAAGTAGTGGATGTTTGAAAACCAGCCATTGAAATAGTCAAAGTGTAGGTGCCACTCGCTAGACCATTCCAGAAAACTTGTCCCGGAGTAGTACACGTGCCTGAATTTGTAGTTCGAGTTTGGTCAAAACCAGTTTTTTGTAAACGTACTGTGGCACCATTGATTGCATTATTTGAAGAATCTTGCACGGTTATCAAAAGAGCAGTAGATAGATGTGGAGTTGCAATTAATTTTATATCAACTGATGTGTTGGGGTTTATGTCAAAGTTTGGCAATATGGAGGTTCCAACTAAATCGTAAGAAGGAGACGTGAGGAGTGCTCCGTAAGTATCCCACTCAAGATTATCTACAGTATAAAGACCAGATGAACTTGTTGTGAAAGTATGAATAGGATATTTTAATACACTGGTTCCTATCTGCTTTGTTCCTGTAAGAGAAAATCCAATGCTAGGTAGAACGGTACAAGATTGATCAACGGAAGTTACATTTAGTGAGCTAAGCCTGTCAATTGAAAAACTTAATTGGGTTACCTGTTGAGCAACAACGTTGGCGTCGGGCTTAAGTGGAGTTGGACCCGCCGCTCCTCCTGCTGGGTAAGTTTGTTCTTGAGAAAAATTGGTTTTTGTAGCAGTTATACTGTATGCTGAAGTTCCCGGGGGCGCATCTACTATCTTTAGCCATCCATTATTGTCTGTCGTTTCATCAATTATAGTATCGGGATTTGTTTGAGTGTTTACTATATGAATAGAAGCCCCCGCAATAGGAATTCCTGCCGCGTCTGAAGCTCTTATGTATAAGGCGCCGTTACCCAGTCCTGTTTCTAGAGCGTGAGGAGCAATAAGGGTAGTAAAATTTAAAATAGAAAAGTTTTTGCAATTTGAGCAAGTTATATCCAAATCAGCCATTTTATAGTCTGCAGGAGAAGTATCACTGGGTATGCCCCCTATTGTTCCGTCGAAAGGATCATCTACGCTTCTTATTGAGGTAGTTACTGTAAAAATATAATTATCTTTAGTAACATTTTGCGTTCTTTGTATTTTACCTACTGGAAGTCCTCCTAATATTCCAACATCGCTATATGGTAAATTTCTAATTATTTCAAATCTTTCGTTAGCTAGTTCTGTAGCTGCTACCTTAGCTCGAGCACTTGATGTAGCTTCCATTAAAGTGGCGAAAGCTCTGTATGTAGATAAAGCAACTACTAGAAATATTGCACTACCGACAATTGTTTCGATAAAGGTAAAGCCCCCTCTATATTTTTTTCTTAGGGAAACCATAAATCATTTATATTTTACCGCATTATGTTATAATTTGCCATATGTCTCGAAGAAAAATCATAGTAGGTAACTGGAAGATGAACCCCCTAACTTTAAAAGAAGCGGAGAAATTATTTAAAGGTATTGCTAAAGAAACTAGGGGACTAAAAAACACGGATATTGTGATATGTCCGCCTTTTATTTATATGAATTCTTTTAAAAAAGCTTCTAAAAAGATAGTATTAGGAGCTCAAGATTCTTTTTACGAAGATACGGGAGCTTTTACGGGAGAAGTTTCTCCGCATATGCTTTACGAAATGGGAGTACGATACGGGATAATAGGCCATTCT
>JBBRSF010000035.1:0-5893 GCA_038245685.1 Minisyncoccia bacterium | reverse complement strand
GGTGGGGGTCAGGCTCTCACCTCCCCTAGACGTCATAGCCTTGGTAGTCCATTACACTACCAACTAGCTGATATCGCACAGGCCATTCCCAGAGCGTTAAAACTTTACTCTTGCGAGACCATCGTGTATTAGTCCACCTTTCGATGGATTATTCACGACTCTGGGGGATGTTCCTATGTATTACTACCTCGTTCGCCACTAACTTTTCACGACCTTTGACTTGATATAATCGCATCTCAGAATATGAAAAGTCCGTTCGACTTGCATGCCTTATCCACGCCGCCAGCGTTCATCCTGAGCTAGGATCAAACTCTAAATAAAAGTTAATTAATTAGAACGAAACAAAACAAAAAACAGCAATGTATTTTTGTAATAGAGATTCTCATTATTGTGAAATCTCTTTTGTTCCTAGCTCGTAAATTATTTTACAAATACAACTTCAAAAAAACATTTGAGGACTTGCTCCCTCCGACTCCTGTCAGAGGGGTTCTCAATTTATTGATTTATCAAGGATCTATTGAAATAAAAACGCCCTATCCAAAGCGGATCAGACGCTGAAAGAGTATATACCAATGTCACCCTTAGTGTCAAGCTTATAAATATCCTTAATTAAGGGCTTTTTATGGTAAGATTAGACATATGGCAAAAAAGCTAATTTACTTCGTCCGACACGGAGAAACTCTAAATAATGCAAAAAATATCAGGCAAGGACCAGAAGGAGCATTGAGTGAAAAAGGTCGCGGTCAAGCCCTCGAAACTGCCAAGCGATTCCCTAAGCACCGGGGACGCCCGAAGATAATAATTGCCAGCCCATATGAACGCACGAAGGAAACAGCGGAAATAATTGCCAAAGAACTCAATTTAAAAATAAAATATTCTCCCCTCTTTGTGGAGAGAAGGAATCCCAGCGAGATCATAGGGCACGAAGGAAGTGAACTCGAAGTACGAGGAATTATCGACCGTATGGATAAAAGTTATCATGCAGATGAACTTCGCGTATCGGATGAAGAAAATTTTCTTGATTTAAAATTACGAGCAAAGAAAGCTTTGTCTTATATCACTCATCGTTTTGAGAATAAAATAATTGTGGTGACTCACGGGATATTCTTGAAAATGCTCGCCTCTTATATGACCCACGGAGAATCCCTCACTGCCTCCGAATACAACACCCTTTCATATTTCAATCCTGTAAATAACGCCAGCATGGCCATCTGCTCCTATCAAAGCCATTGGTTTAAAAAAGGCGAATGGAAAATAATAGTCTGGAACGACTTGAGCTAGAGAAATTTAAAAATTATTTTATTTTTACGTAGTTTTTCTTGATCGGGTCAGAAACACTGGCGCAATCAGTTTGAGGGATTATATCTTTAAATGTTAACTTGCTTATATCTTTAAATTTATATGCTCCGTCGGTATCCAAGTATTTTTCCCCGCTGGCCATTTTAATATCTTTCTCGCCTAGCAATATTATTTCTTGCTGAAGAGACATTTTTCCTTCGCCATATGCCGCATACAAAACATTTAATCTGTTTGGATAGCCGGGCATTTTTTCATTCTTCTCTACCGCTCCGATGTAAGTTCCGACTAGAGACTCTTGCTCACCAGGGATATAATTTATAATCCCATGAACTTGATCGCTTGTCTCATAATCCACGGAGAAAAACCAATTGTCCATAGTTCCTATAGAATTTTTAGTGCTTTTTAGATAACAAACTTCTTTTTGAACCGCTGTAGAGTCAACAAGAGGAGTAACCACTGGAGTATAGAGCTGTTTTCGGACAGCCAAAATAACCACAATTAATACCGCAACTGACAATATCCCAGTTAGAAATTTTTTATTCATAAACGAATTATAAACTTTTACTATACTTTCTTCAACTTAATATTATTTAACGTATGCCCGTATCTATGTCGAAATTTGCAACCGTGGTTTGATTGGTTCTAATCGTTATGCTCTTTTTATTATCTTGTCTCATTCCTCCGGGTACTATTTCTATATAATAATTTCCGGGAGCGAGGGAAATCTTATAATTTCCTTTTGAATCTAGACGAGTTCGATTTTTTACAGTGATTCCGTCACTACCGTAGACTACTGCTTCTTTTGAGGTATAAGTTTCCGGAGATGGAACGCATGGATGATCCACTCGTTCTACTGGACATATTGGTCCGACAGTTACGTTACCAGCTACATACCCTATTTCTACTTTACTTGTAGTATTAATAGGAACTACATGATTATTTTCATTCGAAACTCCATTTACTTTTTCTATAAATAATTCTCCACCAGGAGTCTTGCACCCCCGAGGATAAGTTTCCATGATTGGATAGCCGGCAGTAACGCATCCTTCAAAATCTGACACCGGAATTACCGAAGTAGAGATAGTGGAATTCGGCTTATATATCGCGTAACCTGCCACTGCAAGGACTAGTAGAATGAGAGTTAGAATTATAATTCCTTTTTTGTTCATACATATAATGACGAAAAGGCCGGCGATTTATGACAAATCGCCGGCCTTTTCTTTACTTGCTCTAATTCCTCTAACTGATTATTTCATTGCTTCCGCGTCTGCCTTCGACATAAACTTGAACATATTTCCTCCACACACACTACACTGACCTTTTGCAGAATACCTGCCGTTCTTTTCTTCTACTTTTGGATCCTTCATAGTCTGCATGGTCGGCTTATTTTCTCCATTTCTACACTTCATACACAAAGCTTTAAGTTCTGCCATAAATTTATAAACCTACATTAAGCTAATAATTCGATCTTCATATTATACTCTATTTTTGATATTATGCAGACTTTCTCTCTTTAGATAAGATTATTTCATTTCCGATGCCTACTATTTCCACAGAATCATAATAATGTTCCATTAAAAATAATCCCCTTCCCTGTGTTTTCATCAAGCTTTCTGGAAGTGTAGGATCTGATAATTTAGGTATTCTTTTAAAACCTTTCCCTTCATCTTGAACTCTTATATATACCCTATCTTTTGCAATATCGAGGTCTATTTTCACTTTCTTGTTAACTTTCTCAGGATTTCTTTGTAATTCTCTCTGCATGAGTTTATCGAGTGTTCCTCCTTCAGCTTTATCTATAGCGAGGTTACCATGGGCCATAGCGTTCACAACACATTCTCTAAATCCTAAGGAGAGGTCAATAATCTCATTTTCACTCCAGAGCGCTTCTCGAAGTTTTTTTTCAAAAGCTATTTCCGCAGATTCGAGATACTCCAGACCTGTTTTTAAAACCCAATTATTTCCCTCGAGACTGGGACCAAGGTTTTCGGGTGGTTTTTCCATGGTAGGCATGGGTAGATAATATCACAAAGATTTATTTAAACAAATGCTGTATGTAGTCTATGCCAGCGGTGTATATAAGAAATATTATTATAGTTCCAAGAAGAATGATGTGGGTAAAACTGCCAAGCACGGAGCCCATCAGGCAACCTAAAAGCCATATCAGGAAAAAAATTATTGAGATTTTTATATAAGTTAAACTATTTTTCACCGCATTTCTTTTTTAGCTCCTGTAGATCTGCCGCGGTGACAGCAATATTATTACCTTGATTCAATTTATACATTATGGCTTTCGGATCATCGATATGATCAAGTCCGAGGGCATGCCCGAGTTCATGCGCGAGAACTCGGACGAGTTTTGCTTTATTGCTAAATTCATATATGTCTATACCTTTCTCAATTCCGTTTACATAATATACTCCCTCTTCAAATGATTCTCCCCTAGAAACGCTCGTGGTGTTGTACTTGTCGACAGAGAGATTTAGGATGGAAACTAAACGATTGAGCGCGACCACCAGAGCATTTAATTCATCTGTCATATTGTTCAAGGCGGATTGTCTAATATTCGCTTCTTGGTTCAGGGCCAATCTTTCGGATTCGAGCTTGGCGTATTCATCTTTCGGTGCTCCACCTTTCGCATTCCAAGAGCTCACTTCTGCTTCATATGCTTGCTGTTTAGCTTTAAATAAAGAGACGCTTGCGTTAAAATCTTTTTTCGCGATATCATATCTTAATTTAAGTGAGTCAAATCGGGACTTGAGCATATCGTAAGAAGCTCGGTTGTCTTTCACTACGATACCTAAACTTGCAAGCTTTTTAGTAGCTTCTTGCCGATAATCATATATCAGGCTTATAGCAAGTGTGCGTGTAGATTTATTTTCTGGGGAGTAATTGAAAAGATTTTTCCCATATGGCTTTTCCCATACTGCTTCAGCCTCGGAAAGAGCGCCTAAAAAATATTCCTTGGAAATATTAAAACGAGTATCGAAACTTCCGAGAGTATAAGGCAACGGCTCGGCGCAAGGGGCTGAAGTATGAAGTCTGGCAATAACATTTTGTTCAAGGACTGCCAAGCGTTCTCCTAGCGGAATTCGGAAATGATATACCGCTATTCCAATAATAATCAGGGGGATAAATATTTGTAGTATCTTCTTCACGTTTTTATTTTTCCGTCAAAGTATAGCGATCGAGAATCGCTTCGAAGATAAGCGGAGCCACGATAGTAGCATCCGACTCGATCACGAACATCGGAGTATCTTTGGTCAATTTGTCCCAAGTGATTTTTTCATTGGGAGTTGCTCCGGAATATGAACCATAAGAAGTGGTAGAGTCTGAGATTTGGCAGAAATATCCCCATGGACGAGCTTCTTTCTTGAGATCATATTTTATAGAAGGCACCACACAGATAGGGAAATCTCCGGAAATTCCTCCACCGATCTGGAAAAATCCGAGCCCTGCACCTCCGGTAGAAAGTTCTTGATACTTGTCATATAAATAAGTCATATATTCAATTCCTGTCTTTACCGTACTAGGTTTTATTTCTCCGCCTTTGCAATAACCGGCAAAAATATTTCCAAGCGTGGAGTCTTCCCATCCCGGGACCACTATCGGCAAATTCTTTTTGGCGGCTTCGAGGAGCCAACAATGCTCTGGGTTGCCTTCGTATTTGCCTTTCAATTCATCAGACAAAAGGATCTGATAAAAATATTCATGCGGGAAAAAACGCTCGCCTTTCGCTTCTGCGTCTTTCCAATGTTTTAATATAATCGGCTCCATCACCCGAAAAGCTTCTTCTTCGGGAATAGAAGTATCAGTGACTCGTCTTTCACCGCGATTCAAAATAGCTTCATCGTCTTCTTTAGTGAAATATCGGTAGTCCGGATAATCTTTATAACTATCATGGGCGACTAATCTGAAAATTGACTCCTCTAGGTTTGCCCCTGTACAAGAAATAGCGTGAATTTTATTTTCTCTTATCATCGAGGCGAGAGTGATGCCCATCTGCGCGGAAGACATGGCGCCCCCCATCGCAAGAAGCATCTTACCTCCTCCGTCCAAGTGATCTTTGAAAGCAATAGTCGCATCCTTCATCGCCCGAGAATTGAAGTTATGAAATAATTTTTGAAATAAACCTAATATTGAAAGCTCATTATTTTTGTTTTCCATTCATTCAGTATACTCTGTGTACAAAAATTTTCAAATTCTTTATAAAATTAGAAAACCACTAGCAGCATGGCTTCTAGTGGTTTGATGCTCACAATATTTTACTGTCTCGGGCGGACGGTCCTGTGGGGTGGACCGTCCGCTCAGTACTTGCTCGAATCTCACTGAAGAGAGACGAGCAGAGTCGGGGGACGCGAGATCTCCTTACCCAGTCGTTCGGGCAAGGTTTGATAATCCCTCCCGCAGTTCTGGGTGACGTAGTCGACGCCCGAGGTAATCATCTGGCCCGTAGCGACGCTCACTTGCCACTGATACTTCACTCCCCCAGAGATAAGCACGACGTGTTTCGTGCCGTTCTCTGTGGTGTAAAACTCTCGAGCGTTCATCCCCACCCAGCCCGAGCACTGAGTATCTGAGATGAAAGAAAACT
>JBBRSF010000034.1:0-6069 GCA_038245685.1 Minisyncoccia bacterium | reverse complement strand
GTCATCTCCATTCTTGAATCCTATATTTAATAAAAGGTCTTTTCTACTCTCTTTTAAATTTTTCAAATCAGCCTTTATTTTTAGAGCTTCTTCATGGTCACCTTTTGATTTTGCGTCTCTGGCAAGTTTAAGAGCTTTTTTAGCGTGTAAAGTAAAATTATCTTTTATTAATAGCTTATGCTCTTCTGAGATTTTTCCTTTCTTTGATAAGATTTCTGCTTCATCCAATCTATCCTCTGCTTCAGCTGTTTCTACTTCTGCATCAGCTTTTATTCCAAGTGCAGCGATGGCTCGGATGTTATCGTTTACGTGTATCTTCACTGGATAAAGAATGTCTCCTGGTAGAGATGAATTTGCAGCATATGATGTTCCTCCTCCTAGTAATAAAATTAATAAAATTATTATCGGCATAGATATATGTTTATTTGAAAATCTTAATGATAATAGCGACCATTGGTTGCTTCTTATATTAAGACGGCTCGTCTCCGCGATCCTTACATTTTCCATGTACGGAGTTGGGAGCGGTGTTTGATTTATAACATTTTTAATTTTTGAAATGATAAATTCTTGCTCATCTTTTTCTAGAGAAATTTCTTTGATTGAATCTATTATTTTTTTGAAATTATCATTTGACATATAATTTACTTATTGAAAATTGCCGTTATTTTTTTTATTCCTCTGTGTATTTTCACTGATATTGAATTTTCCGATTCTCCGAGAGCTATAGCTATCTCGTGGGTAGACATATCTTCAACAAATTTCATATAGAGTATATCTCGATACATTTCCGGTATTTGCTCCAACATTTTTATCGCTATTTCACCATCTAGCTTTTGTTCTACTCTACTCCTCTCATCAACTGGAATCTCAAAGCCTGCTTCGGACAATGCGTCCAAAGAAAATGTTTTTTTCTTACGATATTCGTCGATAATAAGATTACTCAAAGTGCGATAGAAAAATAGTTTGTAATTCTCTACTATCTCGCCCTTAGCAATAAAAGACCAAGTTTTTATGTAAGTATCCTGGACTAGATCCTTCGCTACCTCTCTATCGCTCGTCTTATAAAGACCATACCGGAACAAGGCGTCCGCATGTTCCTCGCAGGCTTTTATAAACTCATTTTTAATACTTGTTTTCATAATATATGACGTCTAGGAAAGGCAAATCTTGCAATAAATATGGGCATATGTCTAGATCATTTTAACATCTTAAAATTTATTTATCAAACATTTTTTAGAAAATTTATTATAAATAAAAAACATCCGGAGAGATCCGGATGTTTTTTAAACCTCACTCTGTAGAAGAATTATTTCTTCGTAGTGAAAGACATAATACTGCCATTTTGTGTGCCGTATTGATTTCTAGCCACTAAATGATAATAGTATTTAGTGTCATTGTTTAATCCACTAATGTTAGCTTTTACATTTGTAGGATTTGTCCCTGCGGTCAATGTCTGCGTAGGTGTGCCACTTCCTATAAGGTTTCCTAGGAGAGAGTCTTGACTGTATTCGAACCAGTAAGTTGTCTCTGCTCCGTTAGGATTTATTCTACCGTTTAGGTCTGCTGATTTAGGTTGTACGCTTGTAGCAGATGTGGTAGTGACAGTAGGAGCTGAAGGACTAGCAGGACCGCTAGTAGTAAATGTATGCATTGCTCCGTTTACTGTTCCAAACTGATTTTGCGCATTTAGTCGGAAGTAATATTTAGTTAATGGGTCAAGGCCAGAAAGTGCTTCTGATACTGCATTTGCAGACATAAGAGCTGAACTTGCGCTTATAGTCTTGACAGAAGAAACACTATTCATGTTTGAATCCTTTCCATATTCGAACCAATAGTTAGTCTCCCAACCATTTGGATTTACTTGTCCACCGATAGTTGCAGATGTTCTAGTTATTGCACTAGCGTCGCCGGTAAGTGCTGTAGGATTTGCAGCTTTCGGTGCAGGTGAAGTATTGGTTTTCAAACTGTTAGTTGCTCCACTTGTTGTGCCCATACTATTGCTTGCGCTCAAGCGATAATAGTAGGTGGTGTTTGATTTGAGTCCGCTTATGTAGGCAGGTGCTGAAATAGCATTCCATCCTGAACCAATTCTTTGTGCAGAAGTTTTACTGCCAAGTGAAGAGGTAGTTCCGTATTCATACCAATAGCTGGTAGATAAGCCGTTCGGGGTAACTTTTCCATTTACAAGTGCAGTAGAACTCGAAGCTGAATAATTTGAGTTAGTTTCTACTGATGGTGTGCTTAGAGTAAGTGCGGGAGTAGAAGGCTGAGGAGTAGTGTCTACGACTGCAGGTGGAGTGGTGCCGTTATCTGTAGTAGTGGGAGTATTCTCATAAGTGGTCGTAGTGTCTGGATTCGATCGTAGTAGGAAATAAAGACCGCCTACAACAACCACTATTGCAAGCAATCCTATCATTATATTTTTATTCATAATATTTATATTTATTATTTTAATTAGTTAATAAGAAAACTTTATAATTTAATATTTGGCAGATCGACCCACGCCAAAATGAACCCATGTTCATTAATAATGACGGATTAAGAATTAGCGTATTACACTGTAGTAGTATCAATAGCGCCGTGTTCTATATTTGAAATATCTTGCCTAGTAGCTTCAGTATGTTTGGCAAAGACAGCAATTTCTTTTTGCTTGCGAAGTTCTTCTGCTAGAAGTTTGTTTTCCTTTTTTAGACTTCTATTTTTAAAGTAGTTATTGGTAAACTCTGGGAGAAGCAATAGAACACAAACTATAACTCCAGAAGCTATGGCCACGAGGAGGATCAAAGCTAACGATCCAGTCAACTGCCATGAGAAAAAATTAACAGTAATAATTGCCACATTTTGCAATGCAAAAATGACGGAAACTGCTCCAAGCAATAAACCTAATATAAAAAGTATTATCATAATGTATTCATTATAACTAAAAAAATATTAAAATCAAATTAAATGTGGATTACTCGAAACGCTTATCCTTTAATTTACCAGTACTTGCATCTAGAACTGCGATACGTATAGAGCTTATCAAATTCCCACTATGATTAAGATAGGTGGCATGAATTGCAGTTTCACTTTCTTCCGGAAGGTTTTGAAACTTCCCCTTTCTCGTATACCTATACTGAACTATTTCTCTCGTCTCAGTATTTGTGGCTTGGGCTTCTAATAGATACGTCCCCTCTCTATCGAACAAATGTTTTTTTATAACATACTCCTCTCCTAGTCTCCCAATTATCCGGAATATCTCTTCATCAGTAGGAGTCTTTTCATGAACATTGTAGGGAATTTTTTCCATTTCGTATCTTCTATGAATATTAGTTCCCTTTCATCCTATGGTAAGATTTGTAGGAAACAATTAGAACTATCATGAAGAACAGGGGCAAGATCAACCCGACTCCGACTCCATCTACCATCAAAATGCTTAAAAATGCGAATGTAAAATCGAAACCGAACCCTGCATATGCCCATTCTTTAACTCGAGGAGGAATTTTGGGAATTATCAAAATAAGAGTTCCGCAGACTTTAAAGATTGCGAGAATTACTCCAAAGTACTCAGGATAGCCTAGGTGTCGAATCCCCTCTTTTGCTAGCTCTGTTTGTGAAGTAAATAATACCAGAATTCCTTCAAATAAGAATATAGCTATCGTCGAGATCCAAAACACGATTTTTGTTGATTTTGTGGTCATATTTTTTTAATGATTATAATGATTAATTATAACAATATATAAGATTATATTGCAATATTTTGTAGTATACTTAAAATATGACTTACGAAGAAGAACAACAAGAATACGAGAAGCAAAAAGCGCTTTCTATAGAGGAAGATGAAGAAAAGCATAAGGCAGATGAAGAAGCTGCCGATAAAGACGAGGAGGAGAAAAGACGCAAAAGAGATGCGGACTAGAAATTTTCCATAAAATTTCCTTGGGCACAAGCAGTTTACTTGCTCTCTATTTAGGGTAGTAGTATCATGTTTACATGAATGAAAAACCAAAGAAATTTGATATGGCGGTAGAAAATAATTATTTTCTGGATAAAAATATTGGTATTGGAAACACAAAAATAACATCTGCACAGATTAAGGAAGAAAAAGAAGCAGAGAATGGTATTTTTCTCGGTGTGTATGAAAAAAGGTATGAATTATAGCCTTACTTTGCAGAGGACGGTGAATTGCGAGTACGTGTCAAAGACAAGACAAAAAAAATTCTTCTTGAGAGTAGTCTGCATAGCTTTATCGGTATTGCGCGAGAAGCAGGTATACCTATGTCAGTCGAAGAGATTGAAAGCTTGCGGGCCACAGCTAAAGCTCAAAAGTCTCATTAAAACTTAGTTGTTTTACACAGCCTTTTGTTCGGGATCGGTTGTTACCCGCGAAATGGATCTCGCGAAAGAATTCAATCGTGCATGGAAGCTCGGTACTTTTGTGCTTTTTTTAAGTTCTACACTCTGCTCTCCTAGAGAAGCAAGCAATTTTGCAAAAATTTTTTCAGTTTTTTCTGAATCATTTTCTCCAAGCCCCTGTATGAGTTCTGTGAGTTCCCCGCTTTCCAGTCCCAGATAAAACACGGGCACGCCTTCTAGGCTCGCGCGGACCACCTTTCCATTTGCAAGTTTAAAACCGTAACGAATTTTAGCACCACCCTTCATGGCAATTTTTTTGATTTTTAATTTTTTTCCTTCGGTACGACTGCCGTCTCCACTTTCATGTACTTCATCAAAGGCCCCTACTACTTCACCGGTGACCCGATCAAGTATCAAGTTATCAGCACTGTTTTGATAATCGTCATAGGCTGCGGTGCGAACGACCAAGAAATCCTTTCCAAGCTTTTGAGAAAGGAGTAAAGTTATTGCCATTTCCATCTGCAAACTTTTTTCTCGAGATCTATCTTTTTTCCATTGACCGAGAATGCCATCATCATCTTCTATGCCATGGTTAGCACGGTAAAATTCGCGGACCTTTGGGTTACGAGCGGCGGCAAAACTAAGTTCGTGCTCGCGTACATCGTTCGCATCTCTTTTAATTCCGTCTTCGCCGTAGAGTTCCACATATCCTCTCGGATCCATAGTGCCGTCAGAATTAAGTAAATTCTCCAAGGAATCATTCTCTTTAACCGTTTTGTTTATCTCTAAAGACTGAGCGCTAAGCATATCCCGGAGCATATCCGCCGGATGTTTTTTCTTCTCTTGCCTATTGTGGGATTCAAAGTTTGTCATAAGTTCTTTTTCTGATTTCAAGACGACATATTATCGTGTTATGTAACTAGGTATGAACTTATTTGATCAGAGTCGAGAAATAACCTTGCATAAAAAACGCAATAACAAATCCGACGATCACTGCGCCGAGGAAATATCCGAAACTTTTTAGAGTCCTAACAGAAGTAAGTTGTTTCACTACCATCCCGCCGATCGGAGCAAGGATGATAAATGGAGCAGCACTTTTCGCGAATCCAAAGGCAGAAGCTTGTTGACCATATCCAGTGAGCTTGATAAGTTCTCCCGCAAGTTTTGATCCATAGCTTATTATTTCCTTCGGACCAAAGAAAAACATGAGCCCCAATATGAATCCGAAGATTATATTTATGAGAATACTAAAAAGATTGGTTTCTGATTTATCTTGTCCAAACCCGCCTGGCATCATTTGTTGCATATTTTGAAGTGGATCCATAATATATTAATAGCATAAAAAGGGAGTGAATACTAGGCAAACTCGGAACGTTCTTACTTCGACCTCTGGATAACGATCGTTGTATCTTCAACGCTTACAAAGCCATGAGGTACATTTTCTCCTACCTCAAATACATCTCCGGCTGAATAAGGTTTTACTTCACCGTCTATAGATATTTCACCTTTTCCTTCTTTGATTATAAGTGTATGGGCATGAGCATGTGTTTCTGGTTCATAATGCGTACCTTGTCGTAACCCCATCACAAATTCACTCTTGCCCTGAGGGGTATTATCTAAATAATTTACAGGAATATTCCCAGAAGGATGAGGAAATAGAACGGTGGGCTTATCAAGTCCGTATTTGCGAAAGATAAGTTCGTCATTCTTTTTTTGAACGAGTCTCTCAAGATT
>JBBRSF010000033.1:0-6181 GCA_038245685.1 Minisyncoccia bacterium | reverse complement strand
TTTGTCAAATAGAAAGCCCTTATTTGATAAGGGCTTTCTATAGAAAATTATAATTAGGTTAGCGCTATCCAGTAACAGTATCTGGTACTGCGGTCATTCCTTTCGGATTTGGGCCGTATTTATTATCTCCCGGAGTAGAGTCAGTAAACAAAAATACTAAAATAACTATCCAGCCAATGATCGGAATAAGCATAAGAAACCACCACCATCCGCTGTGGTTTGTATCGTGCAATCTTCGCACTGTCACCGCGAGCGAAGGTATCAAAACTACTAAAGAGAAAATTGAACCTAAAATTCCTGTGCTACTTCCATAACCGTTTACTATTTTGTTTCCTAAAACAGAATCAACAATAGACAATATAATGCTAATAATAAAACTGAAGAGACAAAACATCCAGAACTCCCTCCTTCTGGCTCTTCCGTCAAACATCGCATACTTTTTCAAAACAACTGTTTTAAATTCTTCCATATGATTTTGTCGAAATCATGCCACGCCATCGTCCATTAAAGCGCGGCGCTTTTTCTTTAATTACTAATAATCCACATAAGTGTACTGCTCTACAAAATAAAATGCAATAAGAGCCTTAGGAAATTAAAGTCTAAAAATGCTCCTGTCTCTTCTTATTTATTCTTCTTCGTCTCCTACTGCTCCTGAGTTTATATCAGTTATTATATCCCCTATTTCGCCCCCAAGAATTTTTGGAAGATTGTGCCAAGATTTTTTTATACGATGGTCAGTGACACGATCTTGCGAGAAATTATATGTACGGATTTTTTCGGAACGGTCACCGGAGCCGATCTGATCTTTACGTATTCCTGCATGCTTACTCGCTTCTTTTTCTTCTTCCAGTTGTTGGAGCTTGGCAGTCAAGATCATCATCGCCTTTTCGCGGTTCGCAAGCTGACTACGCTCATTGGTCGAACGAACATCAAGCCCAGTCGGTATGTGGATGATACGTACCGCAGTTTCCACTTTATTCACGTTCTGTCCTCCTTTTCCGCCCGAACGAGAATACTCCATATCAAAGTCTGCAGGATTTATTACAAAACTAACTTTCTTTCTTATCGGAAGCACAGCCACCGATGCCGTAGAAGTGTGCACGCGTCCATTCTTTTCTGTGGCAGGTATTCTCTGCACTCTATGTACTCCTGTCTCGTAACGGAGTTTTTTAAAAACATCTTTGCCTCGTATTTCAAAGCTCGCTTCTTTATAGCCATTCAAGTCACTCTTGGATTCATAATTTACTCTCCACTGCCAGCCTTCTATCTCTGCGTACTTCTCGTACATATGCGCGAGTTCCCAAGCAAAAAGAGAAGCTTCATCTCCTCCTGCTCCCGCCCGGACTTCGAGTACGATTTCATTTGGAAATTCTTCCGCTTCTTTTTCTTTATTTAAAATATCTTCAATCTGCTTCTCTATTCTTTCCCTTTCTTCTTGGAGAGTTTGGAGTTCCTTTCCGGCAAGTTCGTGCAAAGTGTCATCAGAGTCTAGCATCTGGCGCACTTCCTTTTCCTCCCGATTCAAACGCTCAATTTCCCCAGCCAGGTAGCTGGTTTCGTGATTCCTCTTAAGTTCTTCTAGATCTAAGGCCATAAAAAATAAATTCCCAAAAATTAAAAACAAAACCCCTTTTGATTTTTTGTCCCCGAGGGTCCCGCTCGGTACTCCGAGATGGGCGCAGGGGCGAAAAATTAAAAGGGGTGAAGTTGTTTACTTCTTAACTTTAGCGGATGCAGCTCGGCGCTTGTTGAATCTCTCCACGCGTCCAGCCGTGTCCATGATCTTTTCGTTTCCAGTATAGAAAGGGTGACACTGACTGCAGATTTCCATTTTTATTTCAGGCATTGTAGAGCCAACTAGAAAAACAGCTCCGCATGCGCAAGTAGCTTTCGTATTTAAATCATATTTTGGGTGGGTATCTTTTTTCATGTGATTTTGTTTTATACCAAGTACGATTCTGGTGAATCGAATCATGTCGCGCAACCGTCATTTAAAGCGCAACTGAAACTATATTATCACACATTTCTTAAAAAGCAAACTAAGACTGAAGGAGATCGATATTTGCCTGTATGGATGCTTTTAGTCGCATAACACTGTTGCTATATGAACAGCTGGCTCCTCCGGAACCATAATATTTACAAGCGGCTCGCGCTTGAGCGCTCGCACTGTCTCCTATGGCACCCAAGTCTCCCAAGTACATACCCGAAGCCATGAAAGCGTCTCTAGGGGCCCAAGGACTCGCATTATAGCCTAAAATTGTTTTAAGTCTTGCCGCAAATATTTTCCAAGTAGAAGGAATAAATTGCGCAGGCCCCATCGCTCCACCATATCCTTTAACTCCTGCAATAGGACAAGAAACGGCTGTTTTTAATGCATTAAAACCTAGGGCATTTGTAATCTCCAAAAATACTGGCACATCTCGCGTCGGATGCATAACATTTGGAAAAGTAATACCGCTATTCTTTCCTACTCCTGCACCTGTACTCGTATCTGTGAGGTAGCATTGACCGACGTTCGCACCCAAATTACTTTCCTGCGTGAGAATAGCGAGCAAGAATGCAGGATCCACCCCAGTACTAGCCTTTACTTCATTTGCGTATTTAAGAGCAGTGCCGAATTCAATTTTACTTGAAATTCCTGCAAGGCTGAAAAGAGCGGTGCGGATCTTGTCGGCTTGGGCTTTCTTGGCAGCAGCCAGCTTTTGATATTCTGCTTCTTTATCCTTTGAAAGACCTAAAAGCTCTTTCTTGTTGGCCTCAGATTTTGCTACACTTTTCTGGGCATTTTCTAATTGAGCCTTTGCATCAGTTTCAGCGTTCTGTTTTTTTTCAAGATCCTTCTTCGCAACTTCGTTCTCTGTCTTTACTCCGTTTATAATATCTACGGATGCTTTGACCGCTTGCTTTATAGAGCCATAAGATTCAAGATCGCTATAAAATTCAGAAATAGTAGCGTTAGAAAAAACCAAGCTTACTAAATTCTGATCATCAAATTCACTGGTGTTTCGAAGTAGCTGAGCCAGAGATTCATGTTCGCGGTCAATTTTGCTGATAAGGGTCTTGATCATACTTACCTTTTCGGCAATATTAACTCTTAACTGGGCAATAACAAGTGCTCGAGCTTTGATCTTAGACAACAGGGCTTTTATTTGCGCATTCAAAAAGTCCACATCCCCTTTCAGTGTGCCCGTTTGCTTTTGCTGTTCCTTTTGTTTTGCTAGAAGATCCTTCAGCTCCTGCTCTATTTGGTTTAATTGGTTTTGACAGTAAGCCTTATCGGAGGCGCCAGAAGATGAGGTAAGGGAAAGACAGTCAAAATCTGCATAAACTCTAATGGGTGAAATTAAGGAAATAATTGCAAAGACAGGTGTAAACACAAAAACAGTCAATAAAACAATAACTATGGATTTCTTTTCCATAGTTCTTATTATAGCAACAAATGAGGAGCAAAAACAAATTTATTTGTTTAATGTCCGAGTGCTGTTGCTATATGGTAACCCATATAGCATATTTGACTGCATAAGAGCAGGTTTTGTTCTATTTTCCTTCTTCAGGAACTGGTGCACCAGGTTCTCCGCCTTCTTCTTCGTCTTTCTTGCCTTTTTTCTCAACCTCAATAGCGGAAAGGTCGACAGGTACAACTTCTTCTTCTTTTTCTTCGACTTGAGCCACTATAGAAGCAACAACATCTGTTTCATGCGTAATAGCTGTTACACCTACAGGCAATTTGATGTCGGCGACAGTAACAGTATCTTCTAGAGTTTCAAGTTTCGAAATATCAACAATGACATTGTGAGGAAGATCTGATGGAAGCGCTTCGACTTCTATCTCGTGGAGGACTTTAACCAAGTTTCCAATAGCGTTTTTCACAGCATTCGATATTCCTTCGAACATAATAGGAACATTGACTTTGATCTTCTTCTTCATGTCGAGAGCCAAGAAATCCACGTGTGTAGGCTCATCCGTGACTGGGTTTACTTGAACTTCATGTATAAGAACGTCGATATTTCCAGAAGCTAATTCTACTTTTACCGCTGAAGATTCTCCGGCATCTCTCCAAACCTTTTTGAATTCTATAAGAGGAACACTAATAGAAGTGGTCTCCTTTCCTGCTCCATAAAAAACAGCTGGTATTTCTCCAGACTTTCTAAGCGCATCTAATTTATTAGCTTTATTTCTAGCTTTAGCTTTAATTACAAACATGGGGACAGTATACTCGAACAAATATAAAAAGTCAAAAATAATATTTTAAAAAAATAAATCTAATTAAGGTTAGGGTGTCGGGGTAGGATCTACGCACGCATCACCTGTAGTGTTCAAAATTTGTGGAGCAGTGCAAGAGAGGGGCGCAGGAGGAACTATTGGCGCTGGAGAAGGTACTAGTGCTGGAGCAGGGGTTGGAGTTGGAGTTGGCGCCGAAGGTACTGAGCTTGCCGAAGTAGCATTTAAGAGTAACGCATCTAACTGCGATTTAGTGATACATGTTTTTACTCCTGCATCGTTCGAAACACACAGACTTTTAGTATTGATTTCCTTAGTAAATATCTTCGCTACCCCATTCCCCGCATCCGCGAGCCAGGCACCGATCTTACTATAAATATTATTGAAAAATGCTGTAACAAAAGTTTCATTCGTAGATCCTAGAAGTGGAGTAATCGTTCCCGCCACTCCTTCCAAGTTCAGATTCAATTCCTTAATTGCTTGTATCGATAGTATCTGCAAACTGATGCCGTAGTCCATGGTTTTATAACCATTATCATTCATACCGACTAGTTGCGGGAATATTTGTTCGACATCTTGAGCGATAAGACCTATGACTGGTTCATTACCGAAATGCCTTTCTGGAAATTCATCACTTCTCCACTGGTAAGTGACTGGATTAAGTTGAATAAATTTATCCAAGATTCCAGTAATCGGAACAATGTTTTTCTTCAAACGAGCATCAGATGAACAAGTACCGGTGAGAGCTGTGCCGGCAAAATTTGATACACATCCGTTGGTCCCCGAGGTGCCCACTCGGATGTCTCCGACTACTACGAGCTTATCCGTAGTCGGACTCGTCGTCCCGATGCCGACGTTGCCGCCGCTTATAGTTAGTGCAAAAACGGCAGCAGCTCTATCGTAGATTGAAAACTTCGACGTTCCTGCATCTAAGTCCCCATCCATACCTATCTGGAATTTGTTTGTTCCAGCATTGTCAAAAGCAAGAAGTGCGTAATTTCCTGAAGTTGCCGCTGTACGATTAAGACCAAGAGTAGTAATTGCTCCTGTAGAGATGTCCAGCGAACGTGCTGGTGTCATACCAATACCGACGTTGCCTACAGGGTCTATCCTCATCCTCTCAAGACGGTCAGTGACGAAACCCATAGTATTCAATGCTGGGCGGTATAGACCTGTTTCATCACCAACTGTCGAATCCAGTGTTAATGAAGGTGAGGAGACGTCGCCAAAACCACTAATTATACTACGACTGAACAAAACTCCACTAGAATTAAGCTGTATTCTTTGTCCACTAATATCCTCAATAGTAAACAATCCACTATTAGAAACATAAATCCCTCCAACCTTGTTTCCACCAAAATAAGAAAAACTGAGCCCAACTCCAACTGTTGCTAATGTAAACGGAGCTACGGCACTTGAAATCCTCTCAAGTCGAATGGAGGCGAGGGGGTTGCTGGAACTAGTAACTGTAAGAAGTGAATCGGGACTCGCTGTCCCAATCCCCACGTTGCCGTTTCCTACTACTGTCAATCCTCCATTAGCACCACCAGCACTAATTTCAATAAAACGTGATGCAGCTGTGGCAGATGGAAAGAATGAGATAAAAGCGTCAGAGGTCACTCCGTCGGTTAAGTGCAGTTCGGCTCGTTGACCAGAAACACCAGAATCAAATCTCGCCTGGTCACTGCTACCGAAAGTAGTGCCTCCTGATTTCACTATATGGAATCTAGACTGCGGCCCCGTCGTGCCGATGCCGACTCGATGATTCACAGAATCAACAAATAAAGAATTCGTATCGACAGTAAGATTATGAATTCCAAAATCTACATTGGATGTTCCGCCGGTGTAGGGTATGTAACCAGAAGAAATAACGGCTGTATTTCCATTTAACTTCTGGATAGCTTGCAGTATAGTATCGGTGGCTGCCACTGTGCCTGCACCTGTTACATAACCAGTGAGA
>JBBRSF010000032.1:0-6514 GCA_038245685.1 Minisyncoccia bacterium | reverse complement strand
GAATCTGTAGGTCTGGCGAAAGATTATTCGATGGCTGTGCCTAAGGGGCCTGATGATGTGGCTTGGTATAATCTAGGTCCACGTCCCGGTGAAGTCGGGAGTGCAGTGATAGCGGGGCACACTAATTGGAAAGACGGAAAGAAAGCAGTTTTTGATGGTTTATCTAAATTAAAAAAAGGAGATATAGTTTCTATTACTGATGACAAAGGGAAAATTATTTCTTTCGTTGTACAAGGAAGTAAAATATATAGCCCAACTGCCGTGGCTACGGATGTTTTTTCTTCTGCTAGTGGAAGACATCTCAATCTTATCACTTGTGCAGGGGATTGGGATAAAAATTTAAAGGGTTCCACTAAGCGCATAGTAGTTTTTACTGATATGGTGGAGTAATTTTATTACTATTGGTTCGAAAAAAATATTAAAAAACTTAAGCTTCTGCTTTGGTTTTTTAATTTGGTGCGTCGGGAAGGATTCGAACCTTCGTAGCCCGAAGGCGACAGATTTACAGTCTGTTGTATTTGACCACTCTACCACCGACGCGTGCATCTAAAATAGCATAAAATCTTATTTTTTGCATCTTTTTTAGCCTCAAATTTGTTGTTTTTAGAAAAAGATGTTATTATATAAATAACTCAAAAAAGGCCTTAGGGCTTTTTTGTTTAACCTGAATAACAATAAATTATGGAAATAAGAAATATAGCAATTATAGCCCACGTGGACCACGGTAAGACTACTCTTACGGATGCCCTAATGAAGCAAAATGGAGGGGTTCAAGACGAAGGAGTATCGATGGATTCGAACGACCTAGAAAAAGAGCGTGGAATCACGATTTATTCCAAAAACACTTCCATCTACTATAAAGATACTAAAATAAACATTGTTGACACTCCAGGACACGCGGATTTCGGTTCGGAGGTAGAACGAGTGCTAAGAGCAATTGACTCCGTGCTTCTTCTTGTCGACGCTGTGGAGGGGCCGATGCCTCAGACACGATTTGTATTAAAGAAATCTCTTGAGCTCGGACTTAAGCCGATCGTAGTTATAAACAAGATAGATAAGCCGGCGGCGGATGCTCATAGGGTGCACGAAGAAGTGCTAGGTCTTTTTTTTGAGCTAGGTGCCAATGAAGAGCAAGCAAATTTCGAAACTATTTATGCAATTGGCCGCGAAGGAAAAGCGTTTAGAAAACTTGGCGATGATTCAAAAGATCTTTCGCCACTTCTTGATCTTATTCTAGAAAAAGTCCCTCCTGTCACTCTAGTAGAAGGAGAGAAAATGTCCGCGCAAGTTTTCAATTTAGGATATGACAACTTTTTAGGCAGAATGGCAGTAGCCAGAATTTATTCTGGGAAAATTCTCTCTGGCAGTCAAGTGTTTGTAAAAGGAGAGAAGGAGACTCGCAAAGGAAAAATAACAAAATTATTCTCTTTCGAAGGAATAAGTAGAAAGGAAGTCGAAGAAGCTCGCTCCGGAGACATTGTGCTTATTGCCGGTATACCTGATATATACATCGGAGAAACTTTATGTGGGGATGAGACAGTAGAACCACTTCCACATATCGCAATTGATGAGCCGACACTCTCTTTGAATTTCCTAGTGAACGATTCTCCATTTGCAGGACGTGAGGGAAAATTCGTAACATCGCGCCAGATAAAAGAAAGGTTGGAAAAAGAGCTTGAGATAAACGTAGGACTGAAAGTAGATTTTTCTCCAGACCAAGGTGACAATAAATCCGGACCCTCGTTCTTCAAAGTTTACGGACGCGGAGAACTGCATGTTGCTATTCTTCTAGAAAACATGCGAAGGGAGGGATTTGAAATGCAGGTTTCCCAGCCGGAAGTAATAATCAAAGAAGAAAATGGCAAGAAGACAGAACCTTATGAAGAATTGGTCATAGATGTTCCGATGGATTCTTCTGGAAGCGTTATCGAAAAAATTGGCAAGAGACGGGGAATAATGAAAGACATGGTAGAAAAGGAAGGAATCGCAAGGATTATTTTCGACATACCGACTCGCGGGCTTTTAGGTTACCGAGGAGAATTCATCATAGATACTAAAGGAGAGGGAATCATGTCTTCACGGGTTTTAGGATTTGAAGAATACGCGGGAGAGATCAAAAAACGAGAATACGGTTCTATGACTTCGATGGTTTCCGGCAAGGCGGTAGCCTTTTCGCTTGCAAATCTACAAGAACGTGGTATATTGTATATAGATCACGGCACAGAAGTATACGAAGGAATGGTCATAGGTAATGTTCTCAAGGGTGAAGACATGGCCGTGAACCCTACAAAGGGTAAACAGCTCACAAACATGCGAGCTTCCGGCACAGACGAAGCTATAACACTCAACCCTGTTTTTAATCTAAGTATTGAACGCGGACTCGAAGTAATGAACGCTGACGAATATCTAGAAGTTACTCCTACTTCCGTGAGGTTACGCAAGAAATATCTTACAGAAAATGATAGAATAAAGTCAAAGAGATAAAGACAAGGTGAGGTTGCAGAAAATAATAACCATAATAAAATATGCCAACAATATCTTTTAAACCTAAAAAAATAACTAAAAAAATTACCTCTCATCTTCAAGACCGCGCGTCTGATGTTATTATGAATCGATTCGGATTGACTTCAGACGGAAAAAGGAAAACGCTCGAAGAAATCGGTAAAAAATACAATATTACCAGAGAGCGTGTTCGCCAAGTAGAAGACGCGGCCATAAACCTTATCAAAAAATCTGAGGCTTACAAGAACGAACAAGCAGTGATCGAAGAACTTCGTCACGTCATGCACAAGCTAGGCTCCGTAGTCGCTGAACACGAGCTTCTTCCTTTTATATCCAAGGACAAAACCACTCAAAACCACATTCATTTTCTTTTGGTTTTGGGAGATATTTTCAAAAAGCATCGCGAGGACGAACATTTTCATACTTCATGGAGCGTAGACGATGAGATGACAACTAAAGTTCATGATGCACTTCGAAAGTTATATGCAAGCCTAAAAGATGAAGACCTTATACCGGAGACAGAAATGATCAAGAAATTCTTTGATCATCTGAAAGACGTGTCAGATGAATATAGAGATGAAGAGATAGTCAAGCGATGGCTCTCTATGTCTAAAGCGGTTGCAAAAAATCCTCTCGGCGAATGGGGTAAGGCAACTTCGCCGAACATTAGCACAAGGGGAGTCAAGGACTTTGCTTTCCTGGTCATGCGAAAACATGGATCCCCAATGCACTTTAAAGAAGTGGCTGACTCCATAACAAAAACTTTCGGTAAAAAAACTCACTATGCTACTTGTCACAACGAACTTATAAAAGACGCTCGATTCGTGCTCGTGGGGAGGGGGATGTATGCTCTTGCTGAATGGGGCTACAAAGCAGGAATCGCTAGAGAGGTTATTCAAGATATATTAAAACGCGAAGGACCACTTTCTAAAGATGATATCGTTAAAAAAGTTATGACTGAGCGATATTTCAAGAAAAACACTATTCTTGTAAATCTCGCTAACCCTAAGTATTTCAAGAACAAGGCAGGGTTGTATAACCTCGTCTAAACACTCAATCCAAGAAGCTCATTTGGCTTTGTTTTTTTTGTTATTTATACTAAAATATAAGAATGGATGCTGCCCTAGATAAGATTGAAGAATTTATATTAGAAAAATGGGCTTGGATTTTAGCGGTAATTGCTCTACTGCTTCTCTACCAATTTGGATACCTGTATGATTTTATACGAGGTCTTTTGCCGTTGTTCGGAGTAATCATCTTAGGAATAATTGCCTGGAAAGTCTGGGTGCATTACGTGCAACAAGATTTCATTTCCGGTATTGATTTTGTTTTACTGGAAATAGTTCCGCCGCGAGAGGTGCTTCGTTCACCAAAAGCCATGGAACTTTTTTTAACTAATGCGCTCTATCATTTTAGTAATAAAGGAGGAAAAGAAGAGTTTTGGCAAGGAGCGGTCTGGTTTTGGTTTTCTCTAGAGATTGCATCTATCGACGGCAATGTGCATTTCTATATTCGGACACCTTCACGCGTTCGCGGACTGATAGAGACACAAATGTATGCTCAATATCCGCAGGCGCAAGTAAAAGCTGTTGAAGACTATACTTTGGCAGTCGATGAGATAAGCCAAAAATCGGCATGGAATGCATGGGGTTGTGAATTCAAACTAGATAAGCCGGAAGTATTTCCCTTGAAAACTTATGTGGACTTTGGTCTTGATAAAGATCCTAAAGAAGAATATAAAGTTGACCCTATTTCTCCTGTGGTTGAGCTTTTTGGTTCGATCAAGAAAGGAGAACAAATGTGGTCGCAGATAGTGATAACACCTTCTAAAAAAATGTATAAAGTGCCGGGGTCTTTATTCAAAAAACATAATTGGGTAGAAGAAGCACGTCTACAAATGGATAAATATTTGGAGGAATATACTAAGTTCAATCTAAACCCACTCAATGGAAAGGTTACAAAAGAAATCCGTTCTCCAGGATTCTTGGATAATGTGGTAACTGGTATGGCGGATAAAACCAGTAAAATTGGATTTGATACAGGCATACGCATCATGTATGTAGCTAAGAAAGAAGTATATGATATGAGTAGCCGTAGAAATATACGTTTAATTTTTCGCCAATATATGAAGCCTGATTGTAATGGACTTAGTCGCGTGAATTCTACTCAAGCTGATGCATTCGGTAGCTCTTTCTTTTCTCTCTCACCTAAAAAAGTAATGGTGTTAGCAGATAGAATGTTGCATGAATACAGAGAAAGAGGTTTTTTTCATCTGCCACTACGTCACATGATAAATAATCACAGCATTAGTGGACTATCTAATTTTATTCTAAAACAATTCTTCTTACCATATTTTCACCCGCCAACTTTTGTCCTAAACGTAGAAGAAATAGCCACCCTCTGGCACTTTCCAGGACAGATTATGCGAGTGCCTACCCTGGAACGTATCGAGTCTAAAGAAGCTTCTCCTCCTACTAACTTACCAATGTAAAATATGGAAAATTTTTCCTACCCTAAAAAAAATTCTCCTACCAGAAAGATTTTATATTATTTAGTAGGTGTTATTTTATTGTCTTTCTTTTGTTATGCATATTTTGTGAGCCCTCCCCGAAATTTTCCTGAAGGAACTGTCGTAAAGATAGAACCGGGAGCGAATCTTCGAAGTATATCTTTAGAGTTAAAGAATGCCAATATAATACGATCGCGTACACTGTTTGAAACGCTAGTGATTTTTTTTGGAAGTGAAAAGCATCTTACCGCGAGCGATTATTATTTTGAAAGCAAACTTTCGGTTTACACAGTGGCTAAAAGGATTGCTAGGGGGGAGCATAATATGGCGCCCGTACTTATTATCATCCCCGAAGGTTTCAATCGAGAGGAGATCGCCCTAGTAGCTTCATCGAAACTAGAAAATTTCAATCAGAAAAACTTTCTTTTATTAAGTAAAGATTCTGAAGGATATCTTTTTCCGGATACATATTTTTTCTCTTCTACCGACAACGAAAAAAAGTTAATTACTTCGATGACTGATAATTTTATAAAAAAAATAACTCCAATATTTCCTGAAATAATTTCTTCTGGACATACCGAAAAAGATATTATAAAAATGGCTTCGGTAATTGAGCGCGAGGCAAAAGGGGATAACGATCGAGCAATAATTTCTGGTATCTTGTGGAAGAGAATATCTATCGGTATGCCCCTCCAAGTAGATGCAGCGCCGGAAACCTATCTAAACAAAGGATTGCCAAAAAATCCTATAAGTAACCCTGGCATGAAGGCGATCCTTGCTTCTATACATCCCGAAAAATCCCCCTATTTATATTATCTGCATGATAAAACAGGTGGAATTCATTACGCGACTACTTTTACCGAACATATGAAAAATAAGTTAAGATACTTGAAGTAGTCTCTAGGTATAAAAATCTAATGAAAAATCACAATTTTGCATTTATAGATATAGAAAGTACAGGACTAAATTTCCTGGCCCATGAGATTATAGAAATCGGTGCAGTTATTACTGATTGCGAACTAAATGTCATCGAAGAGTTTGAGATAAAAATAAAACCTGAGAGGATAGAGGACGCTGATCCTGTCTCTTTGAAAGTGAATCAGTATGATCCGACAAACTGGACGGGAGCTGTGAGTTTAAAAGAAGGGCTTGAGATGCTTGGGAAAAAAGTAAAAGATTGCATTATGGTAGGGCACAATGTGTCATTTGATGTTGGTTTTTTAGATTCTGCTTTCAGTAAAGTAAAAATGACTAATCCTATGCATTACCATAGAATTGATACTATTTCTGTCGCCTGGGCCAAGCTTCATCGGGACCCATTGTTAGAACATTTTTCTCTACGAGAATTATGTATGAAATTTGGTATAGAAAACAAGCGCGCTCACACAGCCTTGTCAGACGCGCGCGCCACGTATGAGCTTTACAAAAAATTGATGGAATTGTAATATGAAAATAGGCCCAAGCAGGGCTATTTTTTATGAATAAAAAACAAACAGTGTTTGT
>JBBRSF010000031.1:0-7122 GCA_038245685.1 Minisyncoccia bacterium | reverse complement strand
GTTCTTAGCATTCGCCAAAGTTTGTTCATGGGAAAGTATTTTTCTAGATGAAAGTTTGCCGGAAGGATCTCCTATCATTGCAGTATAATCACCTATTAAAAATATAACGTGGTGTCCTAGTTCCTGCCAAAGAGCAAGTTTGCGTAAACCCACCATGTGTCCCAAGTGTAGTTTGTCCCCCGTGGGGTCAAATCCTTGATAGAGTTTAAGCTTTTTCCCAGAGCGCAGAACTTGCTCTAATTCTTCTCTGGTGGGGTATATTTTATCTACTCCCCTTGTAAGAAGTTCGCTTATCTTATCGTCATCAATATTAGACTCCTTGGAATCTTTCATTCTCGAATAATAGCATGTTTTCTGCTATGATTAAACCAATGATAAAAATTTTGCAGACGATATATAAAGACAAAAGATTACTAAGGAACGCAGCTTTGCTCTTGGTGAGCTTTTTTATTTTAGTTTCTGGAATGTTAGTAGTATTCTTATCTTCGCTAAAGATACCCGACTTCAATGCTTTTGAAGACAGAAAAATAATAAATTCTACCCAAATATACGACCGCACCGGAAAAGTTTTACTTTACGACATACATCAAGATGTAAAAAGGACAGATATATCTTTCGATGAAATGGGTCTTAACATCAAGAACGCCACAGTGGCCATAGAAGACTCTGAATTTTATAACCATAGAGGAATAAGGATTACTTCTATTTTCCGCGCTGTTCTTTCAAACTTACTTGGGGGTAAAACCCAAGGAGGCTCTACTATTACCCAACAACTTGTAAAAAACACTCTGCTGACACAGGATCGTACATATGTAAGAAAAATAAAGGAGTGGGTTTTAGCGGTGAAAGTAGACAGATCTATCCCAAAAGAAAAAATACTTGAATACTATCTGAACGATGTTCCTTATGGGGGCAATGTATATGGGATAGAAGAAGCGAGTAAAACTTATTTCAATAAAGATGCTGCTGAACTTACTCTTCCTGAAGCGGCATACCTGGCTTCCATACCGCAATCCCCCACCGTTCTCTCTCCTTATGGAAGTCACCGTGACCGACTAGAAGCTCGCAAGAATCTAGTTTTGAGTAGAATGCTCGAACTTAAATTCATCACCCAAGACGAATACAATAAAGCTAAAACAGCGCAGGTAGTATTTTATCCTCGCACCAACACGGGCATAAAAGCACCACACTTTGTTTTTTTCATTAAAGACTACTTAGAGCAAAAATATGGGGCAGATGTAGTAGAGAACGGAGGGCTTAGGGTCACCACAACACTGGACTACAACCTTGAATCTAAGGGGGAACAAATTGTAAAAGAGGGAGCGCTGGCAAACGAAAAAGCTTGGAACGGCAAGAATGCTTCTCTAGTTGCTATTGACCCAAAAACAGGACAAATACTTTCTATGGTGGGTTCACGAGATTATTTTGATAAAAACATTGATGGGAACTACAACATATCTACTGCAAATAGGCAGCCAGGCTCGTCTTTTAAACCTTTCATTTATGCTACTGCTTTTAATAAAGGCTTTACTCCGAGCACCGTTCTTTTTGATCTTCCTACAGAATTCCAAACCTCTTGTGACGCTTACGGAAAAGCCGCGCCGGGACACAGTCAAAAGGATTGTTACATGCCTCAAAATTATGACGGAAAATTCCGCGGTCCGATGAGTCTCCGCAATGCTTTAGCCCAATCCATAAACATTCCAGCGGTAAAACTCTTTTATCTAACCAAGCCGGCGGACTCTCTAAAGACAGCAGAGAGTATGGGAATAAGTACACTTAAAGATATAGGCCAGTATGGGCTGACGCTGGTTATCGGAGGTGGAGAAGTTTCTTTGCTAGACATGACCTCTGCTTATTCTGTCTTTGCAAATAGCGGACAGAAAAATTCATATACTGGGATACTTAAAGTACAAGATGGGAAAGGGAGAGTATTGGAAGAGTATAGGCCAAATCCTATCGAGGTTCTGCCTAAAAATACAGCTCTTACTATTTCTGATATTCTTTCTGATGAAACCGCGCGTACGCCTACTTTTGGAGCTCACTCAGTTCTTTACATCCCGAACAGGACGGTCGCCGTAAAAACCGGTACCACGAACAGCAACAAAGATGCTTGGACAATAGGCTACACTCCTTCTATTGTAGTCGGGGTGTGGGCAGGAAACAATGAAAACACTCCTATGAAAAAAGGAGGCGCAGCACTGGCCGGTCCAATTTGGAATAAGTTTATGAACGAGGCGCTTAAAACTCTACCGGATGAGACTTTCGAGCCTGCAGATTTATCACTAGACCCAAATATGAAACCAGTCTTACGAGGAATTTGGCAAGGAAATGAAACATTTACCATAGACAAAGTTTCGGGAAAGCTAGCTACCGCCGAGACTCCACCTGAAGCTCGCGAAGAAAAAGCTATTACAAACGTACATTCTATTCTTTATTGGGTGAACAGAAACGACGTCTTGGGGCCCCCGCCCGCAGACCCGAACAGTGATCCTCAGTTTAAACATTGGGAAATTCCTGTACAAAACTGGTGGGCGAGAAATGGAGGCACATATCAGAATATAACTTCTGACCAAAAACCAACAAGCACAGATGATGTTCATACCACAAATAACAACCCTACTGTATCTATTCTCGAGCCGAATGGAGATAGCGTGTATGCACAAAATCAACGTATAAACTTTCGGGTTTCAAATACTGGTTCCTTCCCTTTACAAAAAATAGATCTTTTTGTAAACGGGGTTTATTTGCAAACTCTTGAACCTCCATTCACTTTCTCTTTTACGCCTTCTGAACTACAAAATTTGAGCGCGTCAAATGAATTTAAAATAATAGCTTACGATACTGCCCTTAATAAATCACAAGCAAGCATTGTGTTTAAAGTTCAAAAATAACTAACGAATATCCTCGGGAGATTTTTTCCCCAGTGCTTTTTCAAGTTCTTTAATTATCCTTTCTTTCTTTAAAAAAATCTCGTTTTTATATATAGGTTTTATATTTAAGTATAAAGTACCGTTTTTTATATTCAATTCTTCAGACTTTATTTCGAATCCCACAATTTTTGAGATTATTTCTCTCACCGCCTCTTTTTTAAACTCTTCTTTAACCAAGATTCCTTCAAAGCGTGCAAGTAAATCCTTAATTTCCAGCATATTATCTATTCATGGGCATTATAAGATAAGTGAAAGAAGGATCTGAAACAGGAGAAATAACTATGGGGCGAGATGACCCAGACATTTTTACCGAAACACTATCTGTGTTTATAGACTGAAAGCAGTCCAAGAAGTACTTATAGTTAAAGGAAAGTTCAATTTCGTCACCTTTTTCGACTGCGTCGAGATAAGTTTTATTTTCACCTACATCGTTATTAAATGAGGACAGTTCAAATATTTTTTCCTTTGGATCAATCCTTAAGTTTACTTGGTTAAACTTGTCTGAGAAGACATTAGAGAGTTTGAGGGCATTTAATAGGTCTTGCTTAAGAAGAACAGCCTCGGTCGAAAAATCTTTTGGAATTATTTGTTTATAATCGGGGAAAATGCCGTCGATAATACGGGAGGTAAGATATATATTATCTGAAGAAAAAGATATTTGGTTTTTATTAAAACAAACCTTTATCATACCCTGAAGCTCACCGAAGACTTTTAGTATTTCAGAAATATTTCTGAAGGGTATGAGAAGTCCCGTTATTTCGCTTAATCCTTTAATTTTAATTTTCTTCTCAGCTAGCCTGAAGGAATCTGTGGAAACAAAAGTTAGACTCTCGGCATTAGTATATATATAAACACTGGAAATTTCAGGTTTAATATCAGAAAAAGAAGAGCTGTAATACACTGATTTTATGCCGTCGATAAGTTTTTTTGCTTCAATCTCAAAACTTGTTCCGTTTACTAAGGGGATAGTGGGAAAATCCTCATGAGACTGATTTTTGAGTTTTATTTTACTTTTCTTGGTTTTTACTAAAAGAGTTCCACCCTCTTCTTCTAAGAAGACAGTGTCATTTTGAGTAATATTAGAAAAAACGGCATTTAAAATAGTTCCGGATACCGCAACAATGCCTTCTTTTTCAATTTTAGCTGGTATTTCTATTTCGATTCCAAGACTTAAGTTAGTAGATCTTAATTTTAGAGATTTTCCAGAAGCAATCAAAAGAATCGAGTTAAGAATGGGTAAGGTTAAATTTTTTCCTGTTATCCTCTCGACTTGAGCTGTGGCGTTTTTAATTTTTTCTACCGAACATTCTATTTTCATATATTTGTTTATATCTTATATATATAATTTATTAGTAGTATTAGCTCTGTGTATAAGTGGATAAAATTTTATGACCTTGTTTTATATGATTAACCCTCTCGTTTTTTAATTTTTATAAACCTAATAACTTTTTTTTAAATTCCTAACTTTTATTTTTTTCTTTAAACCCTCTATCTTATTAATTCTAATTAACTTACTTTCCCATACTTGTGATTACTTTATAAGATGGTTATTCACAGCTATTTGAACATTATTCTAATCTGTTCCAGTTCTTGTAGTAGGTGTGGATCATTTTTTAGGTCAGTTTTTATTTTAAGGCAAGAGTGAATAACGGTTGTGTGGTCTTTACCTCCAAGTTTTTGACCAATAAGAGGATAAGAAACGTTAAAATCTTCTCGCAAAAGGTACATTATTATTTGACGCGCCCTTACTATCTCTTTTTTTCTAGTTTTTTCATATACAGAAGTTTCTTCTACCTTATAATATTCACTAACTATCTTTACTACGTCTTTTATAGCCATGTTTTTCTTTGGCTTCATGTTGTTCTTGAGAAGGTTTTTTACTTCTATAAGCGTTAAAGGCTTATTTTTCAAGCGATATTGCATAACGATAAGGTTTAAACTTCCCTCAAGCTCACGTATGTTCCCTTGAACCGAGCTTGCTACGTACTCTACCAAATCTTGCTCTAGGTTAATATTTTGCTCTTCAAGTTTAACCTTTAAAATAGCCAGCCTGGATTCGTATTCAGGCTCAGAGATGTCTACTATCATTCCAGCAGCAAAACGCGACTTTAAGCGATCTGCGAGCTCTGGGATGTAGTTAGGATGCTTATCCGAAGAGAATATAATCTGCTTATTGTTTTCATGGAAAGTATTAAAAGTATGAAAAAGTTCTTCCTGTATTTTTTCCATCTTTCCGATAAACTGTATGTCGTCAATAATAAGAAGATCGTACTTTCTGTATTTTTCTTTGAAAGAGTTCGCTTTATTCCCCTGTAAAGAATTCACGAAGTCGGTAGCGAACTTCTCTAGTGTCATATAATGAACTTTTTTATTGGGATACTTTTCTTTTATGGAGTTCCCGACCGCTTGTATAAGGTGAGTTTTTCCCAAGCCCGTGCCTCCGTAAATGAAAAAGGGATTGTATTTTGTTCCAGGTGAGTCGATTATTGCTTGGGAGGCAGCATATGCTAGTTCGTTGAAAGTTCCTACTATAAAAGAGTTGAAATGATAGCGGGGATTTAAGTTGTCTTCAGGATTTATGTATAAATCCTGAAGAGGAAGCTCTTTTTCTACCGTTTCTGGTATTGGGAGAGAATTTTCCTGTTTGATTGGCTCTATTTTGGTGATTGTGTACTCTACGGCTCGCATGTTTTCATATGCGTCAGCAATAGTTTTAGTTATAAGCTTGTGATAGCGATTCATAAGCCAATCACGAGCAAATTCATTCGGCACACCTATAAATACTATCCCCCCCTCTTCCTTTATAATAGAAGTGTTTTTAAACCAAGTAATGAAATTAGGCTTTGAAATGCTGGATTCTATCTCTAACAAACACGTCCTCCAGAGTTCAATAGTATTCATAGTTCCGTATTATACTATTTCCTGAAAACAAGGCACACTTTTAAGGTATTAAGACTGTTGATAATCTGTGGATACTGTTAACTTTATGAAATTATGACACGACTAAATTCACTGGTTTTATCTTATTTTGATTTGCCTATCAATCTTTTTTATTATACACTCTATTTATGTCACAAACGTATCAGCCTAAAAAGAGAAAAAGGGGCCGAACCCACGGTTTTTTGGTTAGATCTAGAACCAAGACGGGGAAAGCTGTTCTTACCCGAAGAAGAAAAAAAGGCAGAGCCAAACTCTCGGTCTAGATCTATATTTAGCTAGTTATGCTTGCTAAAAAAAACAGAGCCGATAAAAAGGCCATCGAAAAAGTATATAAAAATGGGAGATTTTTGAATTCTCTTCATCTTTCCTTTAAATTCAACAAAGATCCTTCGTCTACCCTAGCTAGAATATCTTTTACTGTTCCTAAAACCGTCTCTAAGCTCGCAGTGAAAAGGAATTATTTGAGAAGACAGGGCTACAATGCTTTAGAGAAATTCCTGCCCATTATTCCTAAACAGGTGGTAGGAATATTCGTTTTTAAAAAATACCCCAAAGAAATAAGTGAAATTGAAAATGAAGTTAAAGAAATACTTAATAAAATCAATTGAGTTCTATCAACAAAGGATAAGTATATTTAAAAAAAGAAGCTGTGTTTTTTATCCTACGTGTTCGGAGTATGCCAAAGAAGCGTTAACAAAATACGGAGTATTAAAAGGAACGCTCCTTTTCTTGATTCGTATATCTCGTTGCCATCCATGGCAGAAAAACCACATCGATCCAGTGAAATAATTTTTTACAGAAAGCTTTTTCGAAAGTGGACTTTTTAGCTTTTTAATATAAGATAAGACTATGATTCACACCATATGGAATGCTGTTTTATATAAACCCCTTCTAAACGCACTTGCTTTCCTGGTCTCCGTTATTCCCGGAGGAGATTTAGGGCTGGCGGTCATTATTTTAACTATCCTGGTAAAAGTCATCCTCTTCCCTCTTTCTCAAAAATCCATCGAGGGACAGGCAAAGATGAATATGCTGGCGCCCGAGTTGAATAAAATCAAACAAAGTGGAGCCAGTAAAGAAGAACAAGCTAGGCTTACTTTTGAGCTTTATAAAACCCATAAAGCCAACCCGTTTTCTGGTTGTTTGTTGGTTTTAGTTCAAATACCTATTATTTTTGCTTTATATTATGTGTTTTATAAAGGAATCAATTTTGAAAGTGGGTTACTTTATTCTTTTGTTCATATTCCGT
>JBBRSF010000030.1:0-7307 GCA_038245685.1 Minisyncoccia bacterium | reverse complement strand
TTTGAGACGGAACAAAGGAGGCCAGGAGCCTGCCTTTATTTTTTTCCCTCTCTTCCGCACTCGGAGCTGAAGCCTCGCTGGCTTTTAAGAACTTGGGGGTCCAGACTTTTCCGAGGGTTTCAGGATGAATCTCGAAGAAATACTGCCGAAGCAGTCGGTAATTTTTCTTGCTTTCGCTTTCAGGCCACTTGCTCCAATGTTTTTCGAAGTACTGGAGCAAATCGTTCACCATTGGAGGCAGCCACACTTCTTGGAGTTCCGAGAAATCTTCGAAGTAAAGCTGACTGAGTTGCTTGCGACCATTGAACGTAGCCATGAGCTCTCGGAGTGAATCTCCAGTCACCGACTGAAAGGGATCATCGGGGTCCGAGAACATCAGTGATGAACTACTTGTCGTCCCCGCCACGGGAACCGTGGACGGAGGTAGAACTGGTACGGATTTTTTTTCTGACGCTCCCGAAGAAGAGATCGAAGAACGCAGATTGATAGGTTCTGGTGCCGCCGACATGAAAAAGATTTCCTGTCGTCCGTCCGTTCCCTTGTCAAAACCCGGAATGAGCTCGACGGATTTGGAATCATCCCCTCCCTGCATCGCTTCACGAAGACCATTGGCGATGATCTGAGCGTCGTCGTTGTTGAACCCACGAAACATCACCATGCCAACGGTGGAATTTTCTACGACGCCCGAGTCCAGGAACGGATTGTCGAGAAGCTCTTGAAGGATCTCTTCGTTCCCGCTCACGGCTCCGTCTGCAGTCGAATCGTAACTCGACACGTAGAGAGCCTTGCCAGACTCCATCACCCGCTTGGCGTCGGAAGTCTCGCGATTGATGCTCGACCCAGCGTAGGAAATGAGCTGATCGATCGCGTAAATAAGCAGGGCGAGGGCACGAGTGTTTACTTCGTTAATCAGCTCGTCGGTGCTCATTTTTTTAAGCCGCGCCGCCAGCTCCTGATACCGTGGCTTAGAAGCCAAGCGGTAGACTGCCTCGTTGAAGATGGTGATTACGGAGATGTGTTTTGTGACAGCCGTGTGAGCATCTTCCGCACGCTTGAATCGTGCCTCCCCTTCAAACCCGAACGGCATCATGAGAATTGCCGCGCTCCCGACTTCTTGTTTCTTATTGCCTAACATTTCGGCAATGACTGGAGCAGCTCCACTTCCCGTACCACCACCGAGGTTACTGACGAGAACTGCGAGCCTGGAATTGTGGAGAGAATCCTCGATTTCTTTCGAAACATTTTTGACGAAGTCGGCAGCAACTTGTGGGTTACCACCTGCCCCACTTCCTTTCGGACCGAGTTGCATGAGACGAAAACGTCCTTCCTTGATTTTTTTCGCCCAAGGAAGAAGATACTTCGGCCTCTCGTTGTCAGGAAGTTTGGGCATCGCGTTGAATTGCTGAACGTCAGTGTTACCGGCGATGATACGAGTGTATGTATTCACCTCCGGATCCATGATATCGAACATCACCTTGAGAGCATTGGTAGCGCAACCTCCGAAGGGAAGCCACGCCGCGCCGGCCACATCCTGACTCAGGCTGAACTGCTCAAAGAGCTTTGCAAGCTCGACCTGTTCGGCGGTCGAACTCACAGACTCCTTCGAGTTATTGGGAACGAGATGGATGTTCTCTACGGGAAGTTGGTTGTCGCTCATTGCTCTCTCCTCTTTCATTTTTATTTTTCTTACTACTGGTTTATCGGAAGCTCGTGTTTTGAACACGGGCAAAATTAACGCTTGACTGACTACTCTGTTTTCATGAAGAAGTCTTTGCACTCTTTCGAGCACTAGACTGCGAACTTTCAGGATTAGATTCTTGTCATAAGTGGTTTCGATGACAGCAACTAACGGTCCCCAAATCCACCAACGACGCCTCACATCTGCCTTAAAAACTACCGATCCATCGTAAAGATAGCCCGGATAAATCGCCCGATAAAACAATTGCTCAAGCGATTTCACTACCACCTCACCCGAGATCCGATAACGCGCTTTCGTCGCGTTATCTCGAACCTCGCGAAAGCAAAGTCCTAGCACGAACGCGAAAAGCACGAACCAAATCATCTCTTTTCTCCTTCTATTATTTATGTTGTCAAACATCAAAAAGGCGTGCCGAAGCACGCAAAAATAACCATTAGATTTCCTAGATTATGCCGTATCAGCCTTTAAATCATTACAATTATTAAGGATTTCCCTTTTATTTATTGTTTAGGTAAAACCCCTGCCGGCTTTGACTCTTGAAGCTTGAAAGATTCCTGAACTTTCGAGTCAAGTTCTTCTTCTCCATGAAAACCAGTCAGAAGTTCATCGTCAATCACGATAGCAGGGAGAGCTGTATCTTTAATCTTATAAATATTAAGCATAGCTTTTACAGCAGATAGGTCAGTACTGAAATCAAAAGAATATACCCGAAGTTCCGGATACTTTTCTCTTAAGCTCGATAAAACGACACTTTCTTGGTCACAGAGAGTGCAGTTATCAGCTGTGGTATAAAAATATAAAATGAAAGCAGATTTCACTCCACAACGAGCGGATATCTTTTTCATCAAAAGATAATCTTTTATCTCTAAGAGCGAGTAATACTGCCTAAGTGAAGTCACTTCTTCCTTAGCGCCCAAATTCTTTTGACTCCATTCGAGTTTAGAACCGAGGTCGTCGAGCTCCGCGGAAAGTGCAGATCCAGAAACGTTTTTACATGATAAATCAGACAACAGAGAAAACTCGGTCTCCGAAGAAAGGATGTTTATGGCAATTTTATCTTGGATTGATTTAAGCTCATTTATTTTCTTGCTACCAAAAAAATTACTAAGATATATAGCAGTAAAAAAAAGTCCCATAGTTATAAGGAACACGATAAGGTATTTTTTCCAATCGAAATTATTCTCCGCCATATATTATCTCCAAGACGGAGCGCGAGCTGTTATCGTATTGTAAACTGCTTTCAAAAGCCAAAAAGGAGCAATAAGACCGAATACTGAAAAAAAGTAAACTGTATCGAGAGAAATACTCCACTTCCCCTCCGCCATTCTCCTTCCTACCGTTATCGACATAAAAACAAAAGTGTAGATAAAAATAATTACAAAAAAAAGAGATTGGGTATTTACAAAAAATAGGTCTAAGTGGTGCGACGGGATCAAACCTCCCACTCCGTTTATCTTCAAGACGATAAATTTATGGTAGATAAAGTTTGAAAAGTTGTATATTATCCTACTCAAAAGGTACGCGACTGAAAGTATGGAAAAAATGGCTGCCGGCACCGTAAAAGTAGAGAAGTTCCCATATTTACGATTAAATAATATATGACGATAATCGATTGTGTTGTTTATGAATCCGTATATCCAGCGAGATCTTTGCTTGTATAGGGCGCGGGCAGTTTTCGGAGTATTGGTGTAAACGTATGCATCATTACACTGTTCTATCTTGTAATGATTTTTCTGCATGCGATAAGCTATCTCCATATCTTCGGTATTATGCGCATGTCGGTAAGAACCAAGATCGTCAAATACTTTTTTCCTAAATACTGTCAGCGGTCCAGGGGTAACGTGAATAGCCCCCATGAATCCAAGCATTTTTTTTATATAAACAGACATGTAATATTCGCATTTTTGAGCGCTTTCTATAATATTTCTAGGATTATTTACGATAACAGACGGAGCTACCGCCATCGTCGTGGGATCATTTTCAAAATAACTCATGAGACGCACTAAAGATTCCACCCCTGCGATGGAGTCTGCATCGAGACATGCCAAAAATTCTGTTTTAGTATTTGCTAGTCCTAAATTCAAAGCAGTATATTTACCTCCGTTTTTTTTACGGAAAATCTGAACATTTGGATGATTAGAAAATCTTTGCATTATTTCCCAGGTGCCGTCAGTGGACCCGTCGTCAACAAGCAATATTTTCAATTTATCTTTTGGATAATTTATCAAGTGGAGTGACTCCACTGTTTTTGCAATAGTCCTTTCTTCATTCCAACATGGAACGATAACAGTTACTGAAGGATAATTCTTTAGGGTTATAGGACCTTCTCTACGGATGATTTTTTTCTTGTTTTCGAGAAATGTCACAAATAAAAAAACCTGTACGTAAACAGAGAAAAAAACTAATATCTGAAAAATAAGGTTGGAAATCGTAGCCATACGTTCCAAATATTATAGCATTTTAAGAATAATTTGCAATCTAAAAAAGCCCATAAAGGGCTTTTTTAGAACGTAAAATATGGTTTAAATTACATTTTTTTATCCATGCCCATTCCTCCTCCATTAGAAGAACATGCTCCCATGCATGTTTTACATCGGCAACCCACCAATTTCATGATAGCTGCGACTCCAACTAATATATAGATTACGGCTTCCACTACCGGCCATGCACCCAATAGCATTTTTACTACGTTCCAGTCATTACCCATGAGCATACCTACTCCTACTAGACCCCAATTAATACCACCTATAATTAACAACCACTTTGCTATCTTCATACACGAACACTTATGTCCTCCACAATTACAGCTTCCATTATTCATAAATTATTTTTTTATCTCATCTTTCGATAAGAAAATTATTTCTATTAATATATCCCGCCCTACGACCCAAGAGATCAGGTTTAATTACTCAAAGTCTATTATAACATATTTAAAAAAAGTGCTACAATACCCATATTAGTATTTAACATCGAAAACAAATGGAAGAAAGTATCAACCCTATAGTACAAAATACAACAAATCCAGAACCAAACAATAGCCAGAAGTCTATCGCGGGAGCAATTATTGTAGCGGGATTCATAATAGCCGGAGCCATACTTATTAAGGGAAATGGCACTCCTATTACTACTACTACTCCGCTTATGCCTAATTATAAGGACATCCAACTTGCACCCGTATCTGCATCTGATCAAGTTTTAGGAGATCCAAATGCTAGCGTTACCCTTGTAGTTTATGAAGATTTTCAGTGTCCTTGGTGCGGTAAAATCCACAAAGAAGCAGAAAAAGCACTTCGAGAAAAATATCTTCCCACGGGAAAAGTTAATTTAGTCTATCGTGATTTTTCCTTTTTAGGAACTTTTGTAAACCCATATGTAGCTTCTAAAGATGAATCTTCTAATGCGGCGCAGGCAGCTCGATGTGCAGGAGACCAAGGAAAATTCTGGGAATATCATGACTACTTGTTTGATCACCAAAATGGTGAGAACAAGGGAAATTTCTCTGTCCCAAACTTGAAATCCTTTGCCAGAATATTAACCCTCGACACAGCAAGCTTCAATCAATGTCTAGACAGCAATAAATACCTCCCCGCCGTAAATGCTTCAAATGATCAGGGTAAAATTGCAGGCGTGCAAGGTACTCCAAAAGGATTTATCCTAAAGAAAGGAAAAATAGTAGATACTATCGACGGATACATGCCAAGTGAACAAGTCACTGCTAAAATCGACCAAGCTCTAAAATAAGGAATTAAAAAAAACCCGCATAATGCGGGTTTTTTTTAATTTAATCGAAATAGTTTTTCAATCTTGCTATCTTTTCATGTTGTCGAAGTTTTTCATGAACTTTAGCTTCAATCTGACGAATACGTTCGCGAGTAACGTTGAACTCTTCTCCTACTCTTTCAAGAGTATGCTGTATACCATCGAGTAATCCGTAACGCATTTCAAGTATCTTTCTTTCTTTCGGATTAAGCTCGTCTAATACTTCTCGAATCTGATCTGAGAGAATACGACGAGAAGACTCTTGGTCGGGTCGGAGAATTTTGTCGTCAGGTATAAAATTCTCGAGGGTTGATTTGTCGTCATCGTCCCCTACCGGCTGTTCGAGAGATATGGTCTCTTGACTGATATTCTCGATAACATGCACCTTTTCCACTGGAATACCCATTTCGGTCGCTATCTCTTCGGCTAGGGGCTCCCGGCCCAAATCTTGGCTTAATCTGCGGTGGGTTTGCTTATATTTGGAGATGGTTTCCACCATGTGAACAGGAATACGAATAGTTCTAGACTGGTCGGCGAGGGCTCGAGTTATGGACTGACGAATCCACCAAGTAGCATAAGTAGAGAATTTATATCCTTTTGTCCAATCAAATTTTTCTACCGCTTTAAAAAGTCCTAGATTTCCTTCCTGAATGAGGTCGAGCAGTGTAAGATTCGCCGAACGACCAACATATTTTTTTGCAATCGATACGACAAGTCTTAAGTTTGCACGAGCAAGCAAATTTTTTGCCTCGAGGTCACCGTGTTCTATACGCTTGGCCAAATCTTTCTCATCTGCTGCGTGAATTAGTGGATACTGTCCTATTTCTTTTAGATACATTTGGATAGAGTCGTGCATCGTGCCTTTGTTCAGATCTTTGTCATTCGCATCAATATCCAAATTTAAAAGATTGCCACCTTCGAGAACGTCAATGCCGGCAACAGAGAATTTATCATAAAGCTCATCCAAGAATAAGATATTATTTTCGATGTCAGGAAAAGTTTTCAATATCTCGTCGTAAGTTATAAATCCCCGCTTCCTACCTTTTTCGATAAGTTCATTCGCCATCTTTGCCAATCCTTCTGCTTTTCGCTCCGCAGAAGAAAGTTTTTTAAGTTTTTTTAGAGCTACTTTCTTTATCTTCTTTACTATCTTTTTCTTGGCCCGCTTTATAACCTTTTTTAGTTTTTTTACGACTTTTTTCTTCTTTTGTATTTTTTTATTTTTCTTTTTCATATTTTTAAATTCTATTCCATTACTTAGCTGAAGCTGTTAAACGACCGTTTTTAATATCCTCTTTTTTCTTATTAAGCGCACTTATCTCCGCGAGTATTTTTGCTCCTTCTCCTTCATCGGTGTTCTTACGGAGTTCGTTCATTTTGCGCGACAATTCTTCGTTTAACATTTCTTCTTCTAAGTTTGAAATCATTTCTCTAGTACTTTTTTTCAAATTCTCATCGTTCTCATACAATATTTCAGCTTCAAAAATTAAATCTTCTTTGGCATCTTTATATTTATCTAGTGAGCTACCAAGTATCTCCGATATTTTCTTAAAATCTACCCCGGGCGACTCGAGGGTCTGTTGCCAAAGGACTATTCCACAAAGTCTTCTTTCTATAAAATCCTTACGGTACAGCGTTTCTTGAGTTACATTTGCCTGTATGATACTATCTTTTTCATAAACTGCCTCTTTCTCTACTTTTTCGAGATCATCTTCTAGAGCGCCTTCCGCTATCCCAGAGACATCGCTTATCTTTTTTATAAAATACCTCTTTTCAATCGCACTTTCAAGTGCGCTTACAAAAGGCAAGACTTTCTCCTTTATCAGCCTCCCCGCTTTCCGCATATCAT
>JBBRSF010000029.1:0-7410 GCA_038245685.1 Minisyncoccia bacterium | reverse complement strand
TTCCCGTGGCTGCGTTCAGATAATTCAATTGTGTACCGGTGGAAGTTACTGAAGTTGCGCCGAGAGTAAAGGGAGTAGGGATGGTGACTGTGCCCGTAAATGTAGGAGAAGCAAGAGGAGCTTTTAATAAATCATTACCATTAATTTTCTGAAATGCTTGCAGTATAGTATCGGTGGCTGCCACTGTGCCTGCGCCTGTTACATAACTAGTGATGAGTTTACCAGTAACGGCGACGTCCGTGAAGGAAGAAGTTGGTAAGTATGCGGTGCTAGTAAAAGCATTTGAACCGAGTGCGCCGGTGACGGTATTTAGATTTGAAATAGTAGCGGTTAAACCATTGAGGTTGCCGGCGGAGCCGGTAATACTACCCACAATCGGATTCGTCACTTCTAAATCAGTGAACCAGCCTTTAAATATTCTAGCGAGGGTAGCACCCAATGAACCCGTCAGAGACACATCGTTCGCGCCGAGATTAAGAGTACCGGAATTCAAGACCGGAATTTGATTGCCGGTCGGAGTTTGCGATGGAGTAAACCCTCCGACTGTTTTTGAATTAATAGCATAGCCCGCCGACACTACTCGCTGACGAGGAGTAAGTGTTTCAAAAGTGTTTACCGTAGCGCAGGATCCTGATATAGAATTCGCCAGTTCTACATTCAAATAAACTTCATCCGTGCTGTTAAAATCAAAATCAAGAAGATCTCCGTTTGCCGTGAGGTCGCCGATGTCTGCATTGAGCAATCCGTTCTTCACATTCACGGTCATGGTTCTCGGAGTCGTAAAACTACTAGGCCATAATTGGTTGGGATTAACTGTGCCGTTCGTAGTTACATTCCAAATAGAAAAACGAAAACAGAAATTCGTACCAGAAGAACCTCCTAAGAGATTGCCCGAAGAATCAAGTAGTCGTGCTTGATGATGCAGGATCAAAGGAGAGCCCGTAGCAGCAAAAAGACTGTTGGAAAATAAAAGAGAAAACAAAAAAACTACCAACGCTATCGCCCGGCTGATTTTTTGTAAATCAAATTTTTTTAGAATCTTTTTTGTAAAAGAATCCATTGTTATCAAGCGGGCACAAACCCCGCTAGCTTACTAATTATACGATATAAATACAATAGAAACAATGAAATGTAAGGATGCAAACTGTGCAAAGTTCAACTTTGCACAGTTTACTTTTGTTATTAAGCAGAAAAGTTGTTAATATTACTTTTTCCCTTAGAACGAAGACTTAAATATAATAATAAGAATAAGATAAAAAGAATCAAGAAAAAGATAAACAGTATTACCTCCGTATCGATATCAGAAATGATATTGCCGATTTTTATAGTAATAGAGTTAGACATCTCACTTTCCATTTTTTCGTCTTTAATCATAACCGCCGTGACGGTATATAAATCATGCTTAAGTGAATTAGGTATAACTACGCTAAACGCGCCTTCGGTATCGGAAACACCGGTCACAAAAACCTTCGCTCCGTCTGGCGCGACAAAAGATATACGTGTTTCCGCTTTCACATAACCGGATGTCCCGACAATGGACGGCGTTCCGTATTGCGAGCCTAGCATAATTTCAGGCGCTTTAAGAATGAGAATAGGCTCTGGATGTAAGACTTCTGGTATCATTTCTATTATTGGAGGTGGAAGAGGTTCTGGTGCCGGAGTTGGGATTGGGATTGGGATTGGGATCGGAGTAGGAAGAGGTTTAATAATTTTATCTTTTACCGTAAAAGTAGCTCCGATTAAATTCCCTGTAATATTTGTTCCGTCTCCGTCATTGGCGAGTACTTTTCCGGATTGAAATGAAAATGTGCCTGACCCCTTTTTAATCGCACGTAAATTCATAGTCACGACTGTGCCTGAAGCTGCAGAAAAACCATGAAGTGCAACCCCTTGAAATTTTATAGTACCGGCAGTTTTTGAAATAATCGGATCATTTATCCAAAAATCAAGAATGGAATTTGTTTTAGATACAGATTCTACCGAAAAAATAGAGGCTGGATATGATATCAATCCATAGACGGCATTGATCGGGGTGTCTGACGTCACTATGACTTTGGCCACTACCTTGCTCCCCACTTCGTAAGTGCCACTAGCGGGACTGATATAAAGATTCGCGGCGAACGCCGTCCACGGCAAAAAAATAAATATGAAAAGAAATATTATCGTTCCGTATGTTTTAGCCATATTTTTTTTGATAAGAAGATAGCGATAATTAAAATTATACCAAGAATAAACCCGAGCTCCAACAAGAAGACCAAATTTTGAGCCTTGATTTCGACTCTCCTCTCATTACCTGCTTTATCTACTGCTTTAATATAAATATTTGAGCTAAGAGATTGATCTTTTAAAAGATACGGGCTTTTTGCCGTAATATACTTTCCCCAAAAACCTTCGCGCACTTCATAATGATCTACTCCCGACCCTTTATCTACTGTGCTAAAAACCAGAAAATATTTGCCGTCAAATATAGTAGAATCTTCCGCTACCGATGGATAGAAGATTTCTGGAGGAGCGTTGTCTTTAATTTTCAAATCCTCTGGTCTAGACCCGCCCTCCAGAGAAATAGAAAAGTCAAAAAGAGTTTCTTTGACGGCTATTTTTGTAGCTAGTCCGTCATTCTGTAAGACTTTTAGGCCATTGAACGACAATTTACCACTGCCGATTTTCTTTGTTTGAAACACCATGCCGAATAAAAATCTTTTTTCCCCGGAAAACCCTCCGGTAGTAATACCAGAAAAAGAAACAACTCCATCGCTTAGACTCTCTGGTTTTTTTATCCAAAAATTGATAGCGGAATTTCCATCACGAATTTCTTTCAAGACCAAAAGCTCCGGCGGGAATACCACTGTACCTTCTAGTGCATTTACTTTTACCTCTGTCGAATCTAGAAATACTTGCACTAAAAAATCTTCATTTTGAGAAAAAATATTATTGTTGTTGTTTGTATTAAAATATATATCCGCCGCCAAAGATACATAAGGCAAAACACTAAAAAAAATAAATATTGACACCAATAGACATACGAGTTTTATTTTACTTATTATTTGTTTCATATAAATATTCTTTTAACATACGCTTTAATAAACGACTACCTTGACTTGTTTTAAGATATCTTTCTCTTCGCTTTGCATCTTTGCTATCGAGGTATGCTTCATAAAAGATTATATCCCAACGGCCTTTTGTTTTTGTCGAAAAGTTTTTTCCTTGATTGTGTTCTTTAAATCTTCGACGTAAATCAGTTGTATATCCGATATACAAATCTTTACCTTGTTTGTTTTGTAATAAATATGTGTAGTGGAACATAATTTTTATTTTATCCCGATCCCCGAGTAGTAGATTTTTTTCTCCTATCCCGGTCCCCGGGTAGTAGAAGTTGGTGAGGTTTCGTGCTGAAGGCACGAAACGTGCTACGCACATCACCAACTTTCACTACCCGGTCCAATAAAACGCCATGATACTAAAATCCTCTATAGTAATTATACCGTCTCCGTTTAAATGTTCTTTTTCTTTTTTGAGCATTGCCGCGCTCAGTGGCTTTTCAAACCAAAACACAGCAATAGAAAAATCCGTTAGGTCGCATCTGTTGTCTTGATTGAGATCGCATTTTATAAGTTTGTGAGTCGTATCTGTAAAGACATTTTTTGTGCCTACAGCAAAAGCAACAATATTCCCGAAAGAACTAATCTCTCCACTTTTCAAAGCTTTGGCTTTAGTAGAATGGGAACCTATATCTAGCACCGAGGTGTCAAAGTTTTGCAGATATACGCCATTGATATCACTCGATGTATTTTTAAAGAATTCTTCGGCAGAATTCACGCTAATAACAATATCCGAGCTAGAAGCACTCTGTCCAAAGATAGCGATATTATCGCCTTTCTTCACCTCGCTTTTATCTACGGAAATAGTCGGGGCAATAAAGATACCTCCGATGTTCGTCACTGCTCCGGAAATTATATAAACTTTAAAAGTGAAAGGACTGGAACGCACGCCATTTTTATCTTCACCGTATACCGAAAAAGAATAGTCACCGGTTGAAAGATTGCTCAAAGTGACGTTAAAATTACTGTCTGGTCCGGCAATAGTGGAAACAGCTAACTGTCCATCTTTCAGAATATTTACTGTGCTTAAAGGATAAGCTCTGCCTGAAAAAACTACCCCCGCCGTTCCTCCTCCACCTCCGCCTCCGCCACCACCTCCTCCACCGCCACCACCTCCTCCTCCGCCGCCACCGTTTTGGACGGGAGTGGCACTTACTTCGGCAGACTCGCTAAGTAAAAGACCACCGGCATAAGAACGAACTTTAAAAAAATATGTCGTTGCATTAATAAGATTTACTTTTGTATTGTTAAGAACATTACCTACAGATACATATGTATAAGTTCCTCCCGAGCTTGCGCTCATTCCCAATTCATAACTAGTTATGTTAGCTAAATTACCAATAGACGCAGTCCAGGAGAGCAATACTTGTCCATTTCCGGCAGTTGCGGAAACAGCAGGTGAAGTGGCGGTTGGGAAATATAAAAATCCGGCATTATGCAAAAAAGTGCTACTCGTACTCTGTCCGCTTTCCAACTGCCCAGTGCTCGATATGTATTGATAACTGGAAGAAGAAGATTGTCCACCTTCTAAAATATTTATCGGATTTTCTAATTTAAAATTGGGACTCGTAAAGTCGGCAAATACATTAGTAAAAAACATTGTTCCAATAAATAAAATAAAAAAACCTAAAGGGAATAATTTTTTCCTTAATATCCTAAAAATGTTTTTATTTTTCATTGTTTTCCTTTATTAGGACTTTTATATTATAGCAAAATCAGCCCTTTAGAAAAAGAAAAACAATAAAAGACAATGGGGATAAGCAACAATATTAAACTCTGTGTCCTCTGAAATGTTCTATCGCTATGTGGATCGCTATGTATTCCTTTGTACCTGCCTGCGCCCCGCCTGCGCGGGCAGGAGGCAGGCCTCCCTCTGTTTTAGTCGGAACTTTCTTACCGATATTAAAAATATTTTTAGAATCAAAAATTTCCTTAATTTCACGAAAAATTTGAATTATTCTATGTCCGTACATTTTCTCCAAATATGGCGTACGAATAAGACCGTCGTTATGTTCTCCTGTAATTGAGCCATGATATCTCACTACTAAATCATAAACTTTATCGGAGAGCTCTAGTATTATATTGGCTGTATTAGTGCGCTTGAAATCCATAAGTGGGATAATATGAAAATTCCCGTCCCCAGCGTGACCGGCCAGAGTATATATTAGTTTATATTTACTCAAAATCTCATTTAATTCCGGCAGAAATTTAGGTAGAAATTCTGGGCGAACAATGACATCGTCGATAAATGGAGCAGTACGCATACCCTTCACATGCTTTCTCAAAAGAGCGAAGCTCTCACGTCGAATATCCCAATACTTACTTGCTTCTTCTCTATTTTCAGTAATATGGACCTTTAGATTAAAATGCTTAATTTTTTTTTCTAGCGCTACACATTGTTCTTGAAGTCTACCTTCATCTATATCCGCAAATTCAACGAGAATTATAAGCTTTGGGAAACCTTTGCTTAAAAGCATAAAAAATTCTGGGAGAAAATTCCACATGAATTTTATCATTCCCAATACTCCTTTGTTCTTAAGAAAATCGGGGAAAAATTTTACTGCTAGCTTCATCGTCTTATCATCATAAGTTTCTACTGTTTCAGGCTTCAGGGTTAGAATCTCTTCTACCAGCCTTCCTAGTGGAGATAAATCATTCATAAATATAACCACGAGCTTGGAATTTTTATTTTCAGGTATCAACTTTAAAGTCATCTCCGTGACAATGCCTAATGTTCCCTGCGAACCCACTAAAAGTTTATTTAAATCAAAGCAGAAATCTAAAGAATTTTGAACGGTGTGGGTCCCACCCGGTAATCCGGGAAGGGTCAAGCCGGAAAAATTCTTTAGATTTTTGCTTGTAACCACGTTCCAAATATAATAGCCGGCAGAATTTTTGCTAACTTTTGGCTTCGCCTGAGAAATTTCATCTTCATTTTGATTTATCAATTCATAAATATTTTTGTAAATATTTCCTTCGTAATTATTCTGCGCAATTTTTTTATCAAGTTCGTCTTTAGATAAAGGTTTTACCACATATTCATTCCCATCTCCAAAAATAACTTTCGAAGAAAGTATGTAGTCTTCCGTTTTTCCATATTTTAAAGTTCTCTCTCCCGCAGAATTATTTCCAAACATTCCCCCCATTGCATTTATGGTTTTTGATGCTGTATAACAAGGCAAAATCAGTCCCTTGCTCAAAGTTATTTTTTCAAAATCTCGATAATACATCCCCGGCTCGACTGTTATGTATGAAGGAACGAGCGGATAATTTCCTTCGTAAGTGGTGATTTTTTTCTTTTTTGAGTAATTATCTAAGGGAAGCGGGCCACCTATCAAATGATTCATGTAGCGAGTAAAATCGAGAATTATGGACTCACCTATTGCCCCGCCAGACATATCTGTGCCGGCACACCTTGGTGTGATGGAAAGACTCGGATATTTACTTTTATTTTCTCCTACCCACTTTACCAAGTTCTGTATATCAAGAGAATTTTTCGGATAAAGAACGAGCTCCGGCCTAACTTCAAGGAGACTCGCGTCATGCGAGTAAGTTCTTAATGTTCCCGAGCTATCGTCTGCATCTCCTTTCCAAAATTTTAGTATTTCTTCTTTCACTATATTTTATAGTATGTTATTGAAAAGCTTTAAACGCGCTTCTACCACTCTTTCCACGGCGTCTTGCGCGGATTTCGTAACTTTATACGGAACAACTTCTAGAGGATTCTCTGTTAAAAATTCCCTAAGAGCTTCTACGTACGCGACGCGTATTTCTGTATTTATATGAACTGTGGAGATTCCTGCTGCTATGGCATTTGTAAAATCCACATCGCGAAGCCCTGATCCCCCATGAAGTACGAGCGGGACTAGGGCTACTCTCCTAATTTCCGCTACAAGTTCTCTGTTGATATGAGGCTTGCCACTTTTGATAAGCCCGTGAATACTGCCTACTGAAGGAGCAAGTAAATCTATGCCAGTGAGTTCTACAAATTTTTTCGCATCCTCAGGTATGGTCAGAACTCCGGCGCCTTCGGGAATCGTATCTTTTATATTAGAACCCGACCCTATGTACCCGAGCTCAGCCTCTACCATAATATCTCTGCCAGTTTTTTTTATAACCTCGTGGGAATACTCCACACATTCTTTAGTGATTTTAACATTCTCTTCAAAGTTTAATTTCGCACCATCGATAATCACACAGTCAAAACCGGCATCGATACAAGCCTTTACTGATTCAAAACTAGAATGATGATCTGCATTTAAATATATCGGATAATTGTCGCGCTCGCGAAGCATTTGTACCAGAGCTACTG
>JBBRSF010000028.1:0-7923 GCA_038245685.1 Minisyncoccia bacterium | reverse complement strand
TTCTAGGTCGGCAATAGTGCGGGCGATCTTGATAACTCTATGATAGGCTCGGGCAGAAAGGGCCAAACGTTCTGCGCTGTCGTCGAGAAGTTCCCGAACCTTGGGGTCGAGCTTTACCATCTGCGACAAATCTTTCACATTCATTTCGCTGTTGGTCTTTATTTTCTTTCCCAATTTTTGAAATCTTTCTTTCTGTTTGACGCGAGCGGCGATGACTCGCGCTTTTATTTTTTCGCTCCTCTCCCCTGTTCCTTCGCCGCCGAGTTTTTTATAATCAATATTCCCGACTGACACCCAGAGGTCGATGCGATCTATGATCGGCCCCGACAATTTTCTTTTATATCTATCTAGGTCTGAGGGTTTGCAGATGCAGGCTTTCTGTTTGTTGCCCGCATTTCCGCAAGGGCAAGGATTCATAGCGGCGACTAAAATAAAATTCGAAGGAAATACGGCCGTGCCTTTGGCCCGAGAAATAGAAACTATATTATCTTCCAGCGGCTGACGTAGTGACTCTATCACTCTCTTCTCAAACTCTGGAAACTCATCGAGAAAGAGCACGCCTCGATGCGCCAGGGTTACTTCTCCAGGTTTTGGATATGTTCCTCCACCGATGATAGAGACATAGGAAGAAGTATGGTGCGGTGCGCGAAATGGAGAAAAACAAACCAGTTCTCCCCGCGTCGCCCCGGCGACAGAGTGAATACCCGTGAGCTCGAGAACCTCCTCAGTACTTAAGTCTGGAAGCAACTGGGAAAAGGCTCGAGCGAGCATGGTCTTCCCTGTTCCGGGCGGTCCATACATGGCGATGTTGTGTCCGCCTGCAGCCGCTATCTCAAGCCCCCTCTTTGCTCCTTCTTGACCACGGATATCCGAGAAGTCAGCAGATTTACTTTCTTTATTATAATTTATCTTTGTAGTTGGCTGAAGAGTAATTTTCTTTTTAAGGACTGTCCTTTTTGAGTCCTCCAAGGACAGTCCTTTCTCTTCTCCTTTTATTTTAGTCTCGTCTATATGTTCTACTACTTCTTTTAAACTCTCCGCTCCAAATATTTTGATTCCCTCTATGAGAGCGGCTTCTACGGCATTTTCTTTCGGGAGATAGATTTCTTCGTAGCCGAGCTTTTTGGCTTCTTGCACGAGCGGGAGAGCTCCTCTTATCGAACGAAGTGTGCCATCCAGTCCAAGCTCGCCTAAGAATATCTTTTTCTCTGAGTTAAACTTAAGGTCGCCAGTAGCTTTTAGGTATGCGATAGCAACAGCCAGATCAAAAAACGGCCCTTCTTTTTTAAGATCGGCGGGTGAAAGCGATACGATTATTTTTTGATTCTTTGCCTTTGGAGATTGGAAACCGGAATTCTTGATAGCTCCACTCACTCTATCTTTCGATTCATCCACAGCTTTATCAGGCAGACCTACGAGACTGAAAGAATGAAGTCCTCTAGAAAGATCGACTTCCACAGTAACAATTGCTCCCGAGAGCAGATTGACTTGCGCTGAATAAACTTTTGCAAAGCTCATAAATTTTGCTCAAGATTACTAACGAAAACCGAAACATTATCCTAAAACGAAGTTATATCTCTTCCAAATGCTTCTTGCATGTTTGCGCAGCGGGGTTCGCTTCGAGGCGCGCCATTTCAATATCTTTCTTGCAGACAAAACATTTCCCGAAAGATTCTTTATTTAATCCTTTCAAAACTTTTAATATTAGTGCAAGCCTCGGCTCTAGCGTTCTCATCATTGAGCTTCTGGCTTCAAAGTCTTCGAAACGGTCAGCCTTATCGTTCTCGTCAGTTTCGGGAAATTCCAATTCCTCTGGAATAGCTTCCCATTCACCTGTTTCTTTATTGAGCTTTCCCATGCCCTTCATTTGCTCTACGAGCTCATCTCTCTCTTTTTCTAGTTTTTCTTTGATTTTTTTCTTATCTAACATGCACCAATAATAACATTTTAATTTCTCATAGCAAGTGATATACTCCATCTTATGTTTTACAAGCACGACAACAACTACACAGTCGAGTCCGTCACTTCCGGACATCCCGATAAAATCTGCGACCAGATATCAGACGCTATACTAGACGCCTATCTTGCTGTAGACCCTGAAAGCCGAGTCGCCATAGAAACCTTTGGCGGACATGGCAAACTAGCGATAGGCGGCGAAGTCACCTCAAAAGGTGAGGTGGACTATGTAAGTATTGCTCGCGAAGTATATAAACAAATAGGATACACTGACACGCTCGAGATAAGCGAACATATTGTCACTCAATCGAGAGAAATCGCGAAAGGAGTAGATACTGGAGGCGCGGGCGACCAAGGAATAATGTACGGCTTTGCGACAGACGAAACCGCTGAATTTCTGCCAAAAGGAGTAGTCTTAGCGCACAAACTCGCCAAGCGCCTAGAAGAAGCTCGGAAAAGTGGAGAAATAGAGTGGCTTAAACCTGACGGAAAAACTCAAGTCACTTATCAAGATGCAATGCTCCACACAGTACTAGTCAGTACTCAGCACTTAGAAGGAACCGACCAGAACGAAATTAAAAAAGAAATTATTGAAAAAATTATAAACCCTTTGCTTTCTTCCGAAGAAGAAAAACGGGTGAAGATACTTATAAACCCTACTGGGAACTTTGTGCAAGGAGGATTCGAAGCCGACACCGGACTTACTGGCAGAAAAATAATGGTAGATACTTACGGAGGCATCATCCCCCACGGTGGAGGTTGTTTCTCTGGCAAAGACGCCACAAAGGTGGATCGCTCGGGTGCCTATATGGCGCGCTTCGCTGCCAAGAACCTTGTAGCAGGAGGATACGGCAAAGAAGTTCTCGTATCCGTCGCTTATGCTATAGGTATGGCAGACCCGCTCATGATCGAAGCCATAAATGAAAAAGGCGAGGATTTGTCGGAAGTGGTTCGCAAGAATTTTGATTTCCGACCGCTTGCGATCATCGAACGCTTAGGCCTACGCAAACCGATCTTCCGCCAGACCGCGACCTACGGACATTTTGGAAAAGAAAATCTGCCTTGGGAGAAGATAGAGAAAATTAAATAATGATATAATCGTTATTATGCCTATTTGGTTTATTTTCGCGCTTCTAGCCCCCATGATCTGGGCTGTTGTAAATCATATTGATAAATATGTCATTTCACGTTACGCAGAAAACAAAAAACCTGAATCATTAGTAATTTTCTCTGCTCTTATATCTGGAGTCGCTGCTCTTCTCATTTATTTTTTTATACCCCTTGAAAAGATTTCTCTACCGCAAGAATTATGGGCAATAATAGCGGGCATGCTTTTTGTTTTTGGGTATATTCCCTACATGTATGGCCTTAAAGAGGAGGAAGTTTCCATCGTTGCTCCTCTTTATCAAATGATTACCCCCATTTCTTATATTATTGGAGCCATTTTCTTACATGAATCACTTTCGGGTAAACAAATGTTGGCAAGCGGGCTTATTTTAGGAGGATCAATACTTCTAACCCTCAATTTAAAAAAGTTAGCTTGGAAAAGTCGAGTGTTCAACCTTATGTTATTTTCTTGTTTTGTAATTTCACTAAACGCGATTATATTTAAAATAATAGGATTAGAATCTTCTTTCTGGACAGTTTCTTTTTGGGAATACTTAGGAGCATTAATTTTTGGACTTATTGTGCTTTCTATTCCCTCTTACCGAAAAGATTTTCGGAACTTTGTGAAGGAAGGAGGACAAAAAATTGTTTCGCTAAATGTTTTTTCTGAAACTTTAAACGTAGTGGGTCGTTTATTTTTTAATTCGGCTCTTCTTTTAGCTCCAGTAGCACTTGTATATGCAGTTAGCGGTACTCAGCCTTTTTTTATTTTATTATATGGACTTCTGATATATCTTTTTATACCCAAATTCGGAAAAGAGGACTTTACGCGAAAATCCCTATTTTTAAAATTCGTAGCTATCATTCTTATGATTGTAGGTTCCGCGTTGCTCTTCCTTTAGCTAAAATGTTATAATTATTGAACATTCCGCAAGTTTATATGATTCCTGAATTCCCAAAATTTAAAGCTGTCGAACTCTCTGATCGAGACGATGTAGAAAAAATAACTCACAAACATCCGCCTTACTCGGATTTTAATTTTGTCAGTATGTGGTCTTGGGACATAAAAGGAGAGATGCTAATTTCTCTTCTCAATGAAAATTTAGTTGTCAGATTCACTGATTATATTACCGGCAAGCCATTCTATTCTTTCCTGGGAACAAATAAAGTAAATGAAACTGCGCAAGAATTAATAGAATTATCCCACAAAGAAGGTCTTAAAACAGAACTCAAGCTTGTTCCTGAAGAAACAATAAAAGAAATAAACTCTTCTTTGTTTAAAGCCTCAGAAGAAAGAGATCATTTTGATTACATATATTCCATACCGGAATTAAAAGATATGGCGGGAGGTAAATTTGCCAGAAAAAGAAACCAGGTTTCTGTATTTATTAAAAATCATCCCGAGGCCCATGCTGAAACGTTAGACTTGAAGAATAAAAGCATTCAAGGAGAAATTGTAAATCTTTCTTTTGAATGGATGAAGAAAAAGAAAGAGCAAGAAGGGATATTTGAATCTCACGAAGAAGTAGCGGTCAGTAGATTGCTTTTAGCCGTGGATGCCTGCAATCTAGTAGGAGTAGGGGTTTTTATGAAAGAAAAAATGATCGGATTTATCATTGATGAATTGGCTCAAGGTGAAAATGTCGTCGCCCATGGATCGAAAACCGACAAAACTTATGTGGGAGTCAATTCTTTTCTTATAAAGAAAAACGCCGAGGCGTTATCTCTTCTAAATAAGCTTATTTTTAACTACGAACAAGATTTAGGTATGGAAAACTTAAGAGATGCAAAAACTCGATTTCGACCTACCCATTTTCTTAAAAAGTATAAATTAACTCCCCTTTATGATAAAGTGCTATAATATATTTATATGATAAAAACGTTCACAAAAGGCAAATGGATATATTTCATTCCGATTGCAATTTTTTTATTTTTTTCCACATGGTGGATCTATCTAAGGAAATTTGACATTGACTCCGTGCGAAACGATAGACAACTTTGGGGAGCTGCTTATCAAATCCTTGCTTTTTATGGAGGAATTGTAGGAACTTTCATTTCATATAAATGGGGTGGCCACAAAAGCTTACTTGGAAGAGTGATCCTGGCTTTTTCCATTGGCCTTTTTCTTCAATGTTTCGGGCAAACTTATAGTAGCTATTATGTATATCACTATAACGTAGAGTCTCCTTCTTATCCGGGGATAGGAGATATAGGATTCATGGGTAGCGTCGTCGCTTATATATATGGAGCTATCGCCCTTTCTAAAATAAGCGGAGTAGGAGTAACTCTCAAAAAGATAAAAAATAAAGTGTGGGCCTTTCTTATTCCTCTTTTAATTTTAGCTGGTTCTTACTTTTTCTTTTTACAAGGCTATGAATTTGATTTTTCACAAAAGATAAAGACTATACTCGACCTGGGTTATCCTTTCGGTCAGGCCTTCTATGTTTCTATGGCAATTCTTGCTCTTATAATGTCTAGAAACGTCCTAGGAGGAGTGATGAAAAAGCCAATGCTTTTCCTTATTTTTGCTCTTTTATTCCAATATTTTGCAGATTTCTTTTTCTTATACGAAGCAAATGCGGGAATTTGGTATGTAGGAAATATCAACGATTATCTTTACTGTGCTTCTTATTTCGTGATGACTCTAAGCTTGATTCAAATTGGAAGATCTTTTTATAAGATTCAGAACAGCTAAAACTATGAACCCTGCAATTCAATTTCCCCAAATAGCTATAAGAATAATACGGGAGCAAGAACTTGTGATTGGGCCATTGGCTTGGGACGAGGCGCGCAAAGTAGAGGGTCTACAAATTATTGATGAAAAAAAGGGTGAAATTATTTTCAAAGACGAAGATCAGAAAACAGTCATTAATAAATTAGTCGCCCAATACGAGAGAATTTTCGGACGAGCTTCGCATGCGGTATGTCACGATGCTGTTATAGATTTAATTAAAAATATGTCACCCGAGGAAATACCTTCGAGTCTTAAATAAATATGCCGGATATAGATGAAAACAACGTTATCTCCCCTTCCGAATTCAAGAAGGTCACAGAAGAACTATATAAAAGAAACCTAGAGCTAGTAAACTTATACAAAAAAGTCGACACTCTTAACCAAGAGCTCGGAGTCGCCAACACTAATCTCCAAGACCTTATGAAACAAAGGGAGTCCTTGGTTCATCTTGTCACTCACAAAGTTAAAGGCTCTTTTACCCGATCAAAATATATTTTTGCAGGGATTCTCGATGGCACTTTCGGTGAGATAAGCCCTATTATAAAGAAGTACGCTGAACAAGGATTAGAGTCCGACAACATGGGTATCGAAACAGTTGATCTAGTCTTGAACGCAGATAATTTACAGAAAGGAACGATAAAGTATGACATGCAGAAAATAAATTTCCGTGAGATTACCGAAAAAGTAGTCGAAGAAAAGAGGATACCGATAGAAGGGAAAGGTTTGAAATTAGAAATGAATATTCTAGATGGCGCTTATGAAACAATCGGAGATGCCATATGGCTCAAAGAAGTGGTGAATAACCTCCTAGAGAATTCATTTAAATATACAAAAGAAGGAAAAATTTCGGTAACCCTTATGAATATTGATAAAAAAATTAGACTGGAAATAAAAGATACAGGCATCGGAATAACAGATGAAGACAAGAAAAATCTTTTCACTGAGGGCGGACGCGGGAAAGAATCAGTGAAAGTAAACGTAGACTCTACAGGATATGGACTTTACACTGTAAAGCTTATTATAGAAACTCACCAAGGCAAAGTCTGGGCCGAGTCGGAGGGTGCAGGCACCGGCTCGACTTTTATTGTAGAGCTTCCTATTGCTTAGTATTACTAGATGCTAAGCGTAAAATAATTTCTTTCGCAGCATTTTGACTGTTGGTGATTATTACAGAGGTGTCGTTGGCAAAAACATACATGAGTACCACATTGCCATCTTTGTCATAAAGAATCCGAGCGTTTTTGTTCTCCACTATTCCATCCTCAAAATTTTTCTTAAAAATATAATTTGTTCCGCTGTTTAATTCTACTCCCAGCATTTCATGAATATCCAAAAGCATTTTATTCTCCCAAGCTTTCATAGAAATAAAGATGTCTAGATTCGAACGCATTTTTATAAGAATAAAGAAAGCGTTTTCCACCGTTTCAGATGTTCCACTTTTTACCAAACCCATTAAAAAATTATCGCTCACTAAGACTTTGCTTGCATCTGGCGCAAAACTACTTTTCAAAACTGATAAGAGTCTTCGGAGTCCAATTATTGATTTATTCTCTGTCAAATAGATTCCTTCTACTCCCCCTGACTTTACATCTGAAGTTACTATTTCATTTCGAACAGTTTGGATAATCTCCTCCCTCTTCTGACCTGCGACTTCGAGATAGGTACTCTTGTCGTTAAAAATAAGGGGTATAAACTGGGGGGCCACTGCAACAGTTTTAACATCTGTTCGTAGTAGAAAAAAAGCCACGAGCGAAAAGCCGATGGCCAGAAAAACAACACTAATAAACATATATACCTGATTTTTTTTAGATTCGGGAGAGAGGTTCATCTTTTCGGTTTCGTGCTCCTCTTCTCCATGAATTATTTTTTTGATTAAACCTTCCCTATCATTCTCAAGCACCCCCGCCATGTCTTCGGCATAAGTGTGTACTAATTTATTTTCTGTTGTATTCTCTTTGTCCATTTTTTAACTTTTCGGTTTGAAAAAATCTTTATCAGCTTCACGAATAGATAGCCCTACTTTTCCTCTTTCTGCATCGATATTTATAACTTTCACCGGCACGATCATTCCTTCCTTTATTATATCGCTAACCCTCTCTACTCGGAAAGGTGCAAGCTCGGAAATA
>JBBRSF010000027.1:0-8541 GCA_038245685.1 Minisyncoccia bacterium | reverse complement strand
TCCCTGTGTCGAGGAGATAAATAATCTGTCCACCGTCCACCGAATTGCGGGCGAGCCGATCGGGATTCCATGCAAGGATGTTTCCGCCGAAAGTCTCAATTTCTTTCATCATCTTGTTAAACAACGGACGACCTGGAATTTTGGCAGATTGTTTTTCCACGATTTCGGCGGAAATTTCAATATTTTCCCGAACGGCGTATTCCCGCAATTCGGTGAGTTGAGCTTCGATACTTAAAACTTGCTTGTCCTCGACATCGGTACTCTTGCGAGCATACAAAAAGAATTTTTGATTCATATATTTTTGTTAATTAACTGATAATGTACACGAAAACAATATGACAAAAAATATGAAAAGACAAAAATTCTTTTTGTATCAAAGCAAATACTATGAGTCAAAATTGCTTCTGATTTCGCACCTGTTTCTTGGCGAAAAAACAATCCGTCCCGCCGAAGGCGGGAATCCGAATTCGTTTGGAAAAATGAGGGGAAACCATTGGGACGCACTTCGCGCGTCCCGCATTTCTGCTTCTTCAAAACCTTTAAGTTCCATTTTGGTACAATAGATGCACAAGAGAGAGAAACAACTGCTTGTTTTTCGTGAGGGAATCGAAAGACTTTTCCATATTTTAATAAATGGAAAAGTACCTGGCTATGTAATAGCCGAGTCCGTCCTCCGTCACAATTTGTTAGATATTATAAATTTAAGTAATAAAAATATGAAACAAAAAGGATCTGTAAATTCAATTGTAGTTATCTTAATCATTGTTTTGATAATTATCATAGGCTATGTCATGTTCTATCAAAAACCTTCTTCTACTGTAATGGTTAACCCTCCTATCACAAGTTCTGTTACTCCAGAAACTCTTCCCTCTACATGTAAAGATGAAACAGAAGGAATTCCGGTTATAACTTCCTTTTCAAAAACGGAAGGAATAGTGGGAACACAACTTGAAATCAGAGGATGCAACTTTGCTGGATTTGAAGGAGACAAGAACGCAAGCATCGAAAACACCGAAGGTGTAGTTGGTTTCTTAAAAGGTGAAGCAGGCTCTACTAATAATCTTATAAAAGTTACTCTTAAATCCCCTCTTTGCACAAAGGACAATTCATATAGTGGTCTACCTTGCACAGAGTGGCTCACACTCAAACCGGGAACATACAAAATCTTCACAAACCCTTGGGGAAAGAAGAGCAACATCGCTACTTTTACTATCAAATAGCTCCCTTTAGGCATAACTCCTAGGGGGCTTGACTTTTCTCTACATAAGTGATATACTATACTTATGATGAAAAAAGAAAACAAATCAATAAATTGGAGCTTGAAAATACTGACTATTTTGGCGTTTAGCCTGATGGTTCTTCCCTCTCAAGCAGCTGCCGAAACCTATGGCACAAACTACACCTTTGGAAATTTTGGGAACGACTACAATAGTCCTTCACCTGTAACCCCAGAAGTAGTAGCAAATCCTCGTCCATATATATCAAGCATTAGCCCAAAATCTAGCAACCGAGGCACGAGCCCACGAAACATTATGATTACTGGCAACGGCTTCGTACCAAGTTCAGTGGCCCGTGTAAACGGACTTAACCGTCCGACTAACTTCATAGATAATTCCCATCTTATGATGCAAGCCCTAGGATCAGATATGACAAGAACTGATGGAGGATTTTATGTCACAGTTTTGAACGGAGCTCCCGGTGGAGGATTTTCTAACGCAGAATACATGAAGCTTAATGATAATGTAATATCTTCTGGAGTTAATACTACCATCCACGGAAATCCTAATACTTACCAAAACTCTACCAATTACAACAATTACTCTGATAATACTTACCAAACCCAAACTGAATATGTTCCTGCTCCAGAAGACAGCACTCAATACAGCAATCTTGCTTCAAACGCTATCTTCGGCACGAACAGCTTCTTGCCTTCAGGTATAGTTCAGTGGATACTCCTAGGCATTGTTGTCCTACTCTTGGTAATAATTGCCAGAAAGATATTTGGCGCAAGCGACCGATACCACTCAGCACCACTTAAACACGATTAAACCTTACTCAGTAAGGACCTCTCGAAAAAGTCAGCCCTCCAGGGGGTTGACTTTTTCATTTTTATATGATACAATATAAGCCACTGTGAGGTTCCTCGAAAATTGAATAAAGCTTTGCGTCATATCGACGCGCAACAAACATGCACCTTTAAGGGGTGCGAGGAGAAAAGTCACATGACTGGAACAGAAATCGGTCTCTTCTTCGCTGTTAACATCGTGCTCATCATGCTCATCCTCCTTTTTGGATGGTGGCAGTGGGGGTGGTTCTTTACCACTCTCGAGAGCGGAGACATCAAGTTCATCATGCGGAGCAAGAAATTGCATCGCATCATTCACGATGTCCGCGGTATGAAGTTGGTAAATGGCAAATTCGTGCCAGGTGAGGAAAACAAGAGTTTCCTCAACAACCGATTCGGATTGTATTGGATTGGTTGGCCACCCTTCTCTGCTGTACACCACTTCATGATTCCGAAGGAAACTGAAAACGCTGATGGAAAAAGTGCTGAGCAGTGGATCATCGATGACGGAGAGACTGAAGTCAACTCTCTCCGATATACTTTTCCTCGTCCTTACATCCTTCGAGCCACAGAGCTCGGAGACAACATTCCGGCCGATGTATTGATCTCAGTAAAACTCGAAGTTGTCGACCCGTACGTCCCAGTTTTTCAGTACAAGGGTCGTTTCTTCCGGAACGCTGGATCGATCATTCGCGCCGAAGCAATTACGCTTCTTGCTCACTTCAACTACGATGAATTCGTGGTTGCGTCGAAGGGAGAGGCTGACGGGATTCTGGCTCCATTGAAGGATCCAGATGGTGAGCTTAATAAAAAGCTCATCGAACAAGTAGGGGTCAGACTGGTTGGAATTTCAATCCCCCAGTATGATCCATCCGACGACAACATGCGCAAGGCAACAGTCGCCAAGGCAGTTGCTCGCGAACTCGGTGATGCAAAAATCACTGAAGCCACGAAGAACGGTGAAGCGACTGTAATCAGTGCTGATGCCAATGCTCGTGCCCAAGAGAGACTGGCCGCAGCACGCGGAGTACGAATCAAAGAAACCACGGCGGCACTGGCTTTCACTAATGCCAGTGGAGCAGAAGTAGTAAAAGCAGTAAGCGATATCCTTCGCGCCGAAGCCCTCGCAGGCCCCGACTCGAAGATCACAACGCTCGTCGACGGCACTAACGCCCCGGCGGTTGTACCAGTGGGAGGAGAAAAGAAATGACTCACCTACTGTGGATCATTCCCGGGATTCTACTGATCACTCTCATTGTGGGAGTGGTTATCAATGCAAAAAAAGGCGAAGGAAAAAATACAAAAACCGAAAAGAAATATTCTCACGAAGAAAAGGACCTCCATGGTGGACATGGGGATGAACACAATAATCATGGAAGCGAAGAAAGCCTCGTCGCCAAGATCGCCGGCTGGATCGTCAGCATCATCGGCATCGTGCTGGTGATCTGGTTAGTCCTTACACTGAAATCCTGCGCGGTTGAATCGGCGCAGGCTATCGGAAAAGGACTCGAACGAGGACGTGGCTCCGATCCAGATCTTTCGGTACCAAGACATCAAGCCACGACGTCGCCGTGGGCTCCATGTCAAAACGAATGGAGCTTCAGAGATGTTGAGGTCCCCGCTCACGGGGTCCCCGAATATCTCTGTCAGGGGTGGAAAGGCTTCCCTACGGGGAAAGTCTCATACACCTCGGAAAGCGGAGAAATCTGGAAGGATGCTCCAGACATCATCAGCCACTTCGGCTACATGCCAAGTGGTGTCTATATGATCAAGTCCGACCCGGAAGGGTCGAAGTTGATCGTTCGCATCTACAATCGCTGGTAAAGAGATAAGGAGGTAACATCGGCTACTATCGCGTTTGGCCAACGCAAAGGGCGGACTCTCATAGAGAGTCCGCCCTTTAACATTTCTACTTAAATATTATTTTATTGGAGCTGTACTGTTCCCTGCTCAGGATCCACTCCATTTACATGAAGAGTGTTTAAAATAAAATGCATTATAGTAAATACTCCCATCATAATAGTAATCCCTACAATCCCCCAGATCATATGACTCTTACCTGCAGTTTTCTTCTCTTCATTGTCGGAGTGCAAAAGAAAATCTAGCACTCCCCACAAAAAATAAAGAATCGCCAAAGCAAAAAGAAATTTAATCAGAGGATTTATTATCATATCATCAACCTTGCCGATGAAAGTATTGACGGCAGACGAAGCAGCATAAGCAATATTAGCAGAAAATAAGTCCATGTTTTATTGACCAGGAATAACGACAGGCACAGTCGGAAGAGTGATGTTGGTATTGTTGTTCAATAGGAATGTATTTCGAAGAAGATTTACGAGTCCCCACATACCGATGATTACTGCCAAACCAATGATTCCGAAAATGATTCGATCTCTTCCCGCCTTCTTTGCTTCTTCATCCCCTGAGAGCACATAAGTGATAACTCCATATACGAAATAAACTACACCAAGCGCAATAAGTACCGGCACTATCGAATTCAAAAACTGACCCACTCGACATAGTATTCCAAACAAAGTTCCGTTTGTACCGTAATCACAATTCGTAGAAGAGGATCCGGCTGTCTGGACTCCCTGAGCCAGCGCCACTACTGGAGCTAAACCTAGAAAGTATCCTGACAATAAAACTAATTTCTTTTTCATATGATTTTTACCCTGTATAACAAGGCAAACTACTAATAATTTCTAATAATAAGCGACCTAATAAACTAATAATATACTGCCATTATACCATACCCCTTTTTAAATAAACACTAGGGGGTCAACTGTTGGCCAGGCGGATGCACCTGTGGAAGGATAGAAGTATTTTTTATCCCAAAAGTGCCTGCCACTATGTTCACTAGACCCCATACGGAAACCATTACCGTCAGAGCGATAATCCCCCAGATCATAAACTGTTTCCCCTGCTCTCTCTTGGCTTCTTCATCGGAATTAATTATGAAGTATTTTACTGCACCCCAAATAAACATAACGATAGCGAGAGCAAAGATGAACGGTATGACGGAATTATTTATGAGACATGTAGCATAGCCGAGAATCCCTTGAACGTTATTATCGAGCGTACAAGATCCATTTGTAGCACCCGCTTGCACGGCTACGAGCTGAGGAGCATTTAAGTCGCTAGGGCTGAATCCTAAAGTATTTACTACTATGTTTACGAGTCCCCACATACCAAGGATAACAGCAAATCCTATAATGCCATATATCATTCCATCTTTTCCTTTTTTCTTTGCTTCTTCTCCATCAGCTATCACATATCGCACTACTCCCCAAACGAAGTAAACTACACCGAGCGCGATAAGAACAGGGACAATAGAATTCAAAAGTTGCTGAAAACGACAAATGAGACTGCCAATAGTACTTCCGGCACCAGCGCATTGATCCGTTTTAAGCGCGAAAGCCATTAAAGGCATCGTTCCTATTATCAAAGACATCGACACTAATTTAAAAATATTTTTTTTCATGTTTTTTCTCATCATTGTGTTAGTGATAAATTATTTTTTATAAAGCAGTAATGGTTCCCGATATGGCTTTGGCGATAGCCATTGCTCCGAGCAATATGGCTGCACCTATCAAGGTATACATGAGGGTAGTTTTAGCTTTACTGAGTTTATCTGAATTACCTCTAGCAAATACAAAAAGGAACCCAGAATAAATAATCGCGAGAGCCACCACGGGTATGGCGATAGTCAAAGCTCCATCTAAAAAGTTTTTGAGAAGATCAATTATTGATCTAGAATGAATCGGATTACAAATCTGATTTTCTACACAAGTATCACTCAACGCAAACAAGGACACAGGAGTCATCAAGAGCAGGGCTGCGTAGAAAACTTTTTTGATATTTTGTTTCATAAAGTTATATTATACCTAATATTAAAGACCTATCCAAGCCCCCTGATACCCCAAAGCTAATAGGATAGTTTTTACTATAAGCCAAGCTGTAGCCATGATAACAAGTCCTATAGCTGCATTGGTAAATATATTTTTGGCTTTAGTGCGCGCCTGAGCGGCCTCTCCACCTGCAGTAATCATAAGAAAGCCTGCATAAGCGAACATTACGGCAGCCACCGGAATAGATAGATCAAAAAGGAGGAAATGGATGATTGTGTTAATGAGATTCATAAATTGAGAAAAATTACATTTAGTCGCAATGTTATCGCACGGTATTAACCCAAGACCATTATCAGCATACATATAATTAAAAGGTATCAACAATAGAAAAAATATAGAAATCTTTAGGGTTATATTATTATAATATCTTTTCATATCGATTTAATTCCTATTTTAATAATAAGAGGTCAAGCTTGGCGCTCGCATCTTTGACTGCGTCTGCGGGTGATAGGTTATTCGAAAGTACCGCATTTACCATCCCGTTAAATATATTGTTAGTGTCGAGAGAAGAAGGATCAAGCCAGCTTTTGGCAAAAAGCGCAGAATTATAAAACGCAGGTGCATATGCATCTGCAGGCTTAACTGCTAACAAATCCCGTCGAGCTGGAGCTACGCCGAGCGCCTTGGCAAATTTTAGGGCAAAGTCAGATGTAGCCATAAGGCTCGCCGCTGTAAAAGCTGTATTAAAATTCTTAGAAAAAGCTGATACAGCAAGACCTGTAACTTCTGCGCTAGTTAATTTGAATTTTGCCTCCTTTATTTGCGGAATTCCTGCTACAAAGAAATCTAAGTTTGGATTTTTATTTACAATAACTTTAAGCTCACTGGCGTGCCCGAGATAATAGGCCAAATTTCCTGCCGAAAACACATCGCTAGAATTAGGGAAAGACCTATTCCATGAATATACTGCATTATTAGGATCGGCAAAATCCGTATAGAATTTTAAAATCGAAGCAAGATTATAAGTTCCTATCGGAGTATCAAGTGCGGAATGGAATCTTCCATTATCTTGATTCACAATCGGATTCCCTGCTTGCATGAAAAGAGCGCTGATTATGTCCTTGGCATTCTCAATATTTGCAAACTGACCTAGAGCTATGGCGCTTTTTGAGATTTTATTAGCATCATCTTTAGAAGTAAGATTCGGAACTGTGTTTACTAGGTCTGTCCAAGTCGGGGAAGGATACACAATTCCATTGGCATTGAGTAAACTACGATTATAATACATGACAAGCGGATCAATGGCCATTGGAAAAGCAAGGACTCCTTTGTCCGAGAGAAAAACTTCCCCAGCGCCCGCAAAAACATTCTTAAAAGTGGAAAGGGGGTAGCTAGAATAAGGTATAGTAAAAAGCTTGTTCGAATAATGATAAACCAAATTATCAGGCAAGAAAAATAGATCAGGTCCTTCGCCAGCTGCCAGCGCCTCGAGAAGATCCTTGTCAAAAGTTTCAGCAGACTTTTGTACATAGTTAACTACAAAAGTTTGGTGAGCATCATTAAACTCACTAATTGCAGGTGATATAGCGGTAGAAGGAACTGTCCCCCATAGCACCACGGTGCCCAGACTCCCTGTAGTATCACTTTTCTTGCCTAGAGGTATCGCTCCAGAAAAAACTAGCACACCTAAAATAGAAGCGACGATGAATATGATTATTACTATAAGTTGGAAGTTGACTTTCATTTGATTTTACCTTATACCTGGTACGATTCTACTGAATCGAATCATGCCGCGCACCGTCCTTTAAAGCGCGGCGCACTTAATTCTTTATTAATATCATACCATAATGATGCTCGCCTGCGTCAATCTCTCTCATCAAAACAAACCCGCTCGCTTCGAAAGTAGCTCGAGCTTGCTCTTTAGAAATAATTCCTTTCTTGCCTAAAATCGACTCCGGAGTCCAATCTATTAAAAGCACTTTACCCTTGGTTTTTAAAATTCTCTTTATTTCATTGCAAAAAGTTTTCTTGTCTTCGACTTGAAAAAGTATATTTGAGGCTATGACTGCATCTAATATCCCGTCCCCTATCTTTGTCCCTCCTATCTTTTCTACATTTCCCCAAATAATCTCGACATTTTTAAGCCCTGCATCCGCTGTTTTCTGTTTTATAGCCGAAAGATAATCCTTACTGACCTCTATAGCATAAACCTTTCCACGGGTTAATATTTTCCCTAAAGGAATCGTATAGTACCCTGTTCCTGCTCCCAGATCCGCGACAATACTATCTTTCTCGAGAGAGAAAGCTAGAAGATTTTTTGATGGGTTAGAAAACATATGTTTATTATAGTATGAATGTATATTCTTAGCATCCTTAGAGACAGGCAACCGAGGCTATGCCGTCGCCTCCGCGTAGACGCATGACTGTGACTCCTTGAGTCTGCCTACCTAAAGACGATACGTCTTTGAGCGCAGTTCGTATGACTTGTCCTTTTTTAGACATAGCTATAAGTTCTTGCTCTTCTCCAGTCAAAACTTTGGCAACAATAAGCTTACCAGTTTTTGGAGTTACTTTTGCAGTCTTTACTCCGGATCCTCCTCTCTTCTGCACTTTGTATTCATTCAAGCT
>JBBRSF010000026.1:0-8724 GCA_038245685.1 Minisyncoccia bacterium | reverse complement strand
CATATCATCATTTGCTTCTTTGATTACCCTTTGCAGTAAAAACTCTATCAGGTGCTTACTTTCTTTTATCTTAATTTTCCAAATATCAGCTCCTTTTTTAGAGATAAGATCAGCTGGATCCACTCCCTCATCAAGATTTATAACTTTCACATCCATGCCGAGTGATAAAGCAATTTTTCCTGCTCGCACAGTAGCATTCTCACCTGCTTTGTCAGCGTCAAATGCCAGGACGATATTGGTAGAAAGTCTACGTACCAGACCTAAATTTGAAACTACATTTTCTTTAGAAGTTGTAGAGTCTGAGAGAGCAGTCCCAGAAGTCGCTACAGTATTCCTATATCCCGCTTGATGAGAAAGAATAAGATCCATCTGCCCTTCCACTAATATTGAAAAGTTATTCTTACGAATTGAATCTTTAGCTTTGTCTATACCGTAAAGAACTGCATTCTTGCTAAATATCGGAGTTTCAGGACTATTAAGATATTTTGCTGATTTTCCGTCGTCCACAAATATTCTTCCTGAAAAAGCAATTACTCGTCCGCTTGAATCATTTATAGGAAACATAATACGTCCGCGGAATCTGTCGTAAAATCCCTTTTCTGTTTTTTTGGCTAAGCCCGCTTTTTCTATCTCCACATCTGTAAACCCTTTTTTCTTAAGAAAATCATAGAGCAATCGCCAGTCGAGCTTGGCGAATCCTACTCTAAAATCTTTGACGCTTTTGTCATTTAATCCGCGCGATTCTAAATATTCTTGCACTTCTTTGTTTTCCGTAAGATCATTTTCAAAATATATAGTAGCTTCTTCCATTACTCTATATAATTTTTCTCTTTCGCTTTCTACTTCTTGATTGTAATTTTCAAGTGGCACTCCTGCCCTACTCGCCAAGAGCTTGAGAGCTCCTTTAAAATCTAGTCCCTCAAACTCTTCTACGAAAGTAAATATATCCCCCGAGGCCCCGCAACCAAAACAATAGTAAGTACCTCGAGATGGCGAGATGAAAAAAGAAGCAGTTTTTTCATTATGGAACGGGCATTTTGCTTTTAGATTTGTCCCCGCACCTTCGAGTTTTATGTAAGAAGAGACTAATTCTTCAATTGATAGCCTCTCCTTTATTTTTTGAACGGGAGAGTTCATACTTTAATTCTACTCCTCTTTACTAGAAACACCCTTACCCACAAATCCAGTTCCGGCTGGAATCAATCGTCCAATGATTACATTTTCTTTTAGCCCACGTAGGTTATCTACTCCACCTTTGATAGCATTCTCGATAAGCACTCGGTTAGTGTTTTGGAAAGAGGCAGCGGATAGCCAGCTCTTAGTCCTGAGAGATACTTCAGTAATACCGAGAACTACGATTTCAGCTTTTGCTTCCTTGCCTCCGAGCCCGGCGATTCTCTGATTTTCTTCGATGAAAGCTGTATTTTCTACTATATCACCAGTCGAGAAGTTGGTTTCACCTGCATCTTTTATCTTTCGGCGAGAGAACATTTGTCGGATTATTATTTCGGTGTGCTTTCGAGAAATAGATGCACTTTGCAGTTCATAAACTTTATTTATTTCTTGAATGATATATTCTTCCACAAGTTCTTTACTGCCGAGCTGGAACATACTTGCTATGTCTGCAGATCCGTCTGTGATGAGCTGTCCTTTTGTAACCTTGTCCCCTACTTTTATTAATGGAGTTCGGCGATAAGCGACTACGTATTCCATCTCATTCTTTTTTCCGTCTTCTTTACTGTCAGAGAGAACTTTGATCACCTTTTCTTTATTATCCTTTCCTTTAATCTCAATTACCTCTCCGTCAGTTTCAGAAATTATAGCTGGATTCTTTGGAATTCTTCGTTCGAAAATTTCTTCGACACGAGGAAGACCAGTCGTGATGTCTGTTCCGGCGACTCCTCCGGCGTGGAAAGTGCGGAGAGTGAGCTGTGTTCCTGGTTCTCCGATCGCTTGGGCTGCGATGATTCCGACAGCTTCTCCTTGTTTAACTAAATGATTTCTGCCGAGGTCGAGACCGTAACACATCACACAAAGCCCATGAACAGTTTTACAGGTAAGTGGCGAACGGACAAATACTTCTGTAAATCCTGCACCTTCGATGTTGTAAGCCTCTTCTTTGGTTATCAAGAATCCTCGCTTGTAGAGAACTTTTCCATCTTTATCTTTCAAATCTGTTGCAAGTACTCGGCCTCGGATATTTTTAGATAACGCAATTTCGATACCAGAAATATTTTCTTTGGAAACCATTTTTCCTTCTTTAGTTCCACAGTCTTCTTCGGTGATAACTACGTCTTGAGCCACGTCCACGAGTCTTCGAGTCAAATATCCAGCTTTTGCAGTGTTAAGAGCGGTATCAGATGCACCTTTACGTGCACCGTGGGTAATGACGAAGTATTCGATAGGTGAAAGACCTTCTTGATAACAAGGGATGATTGGGAATTCCAAAATTTTACCCTGGTTGTTTTGGATAAGACCGATCATACCTATCATCTGCACCAGTGAAGTCATAGTTCCTCTTGCTCCGGAAGTAAACAAGTCATATGTCGAACTATTCTTATCAAGAGTATCAGGAAGAATCTTTTCAAGATTCTTTTTAGCATGGGTCCAAATTTCTATGATTTTTTGATATTTTTCTTCTTCAGATAAAAGACCTTCGCTCCATTGAGAGATAATTTGCTCTTCTAACTTCTTACTCTCCGCGATTATTTTTGGCTTAAGAGGAGAAACCGAAACGTTATCATATCCCCATGTCGTTCCAGAAACAGTTGAATATTTAAATCCAAATTCTTTTATCTTATCAAGAATTGGAGGGGTGTTATCGACTCCGGAATGCACAATGAATTCATCGAGAAGTGAAGAAAGCCTTTTCTGGGTCATTTCATCATTAACATAGGTAAAGTCGCTCGGAAGAATGCTGTTAAATAAAAGCTTACCCACAGAAGTTTCGAAGATGCCACCCTCAAATTTTCGGTATTTATGATTGTCAGTTGCCAGAACTTTTATTTTTGCACGAAGTGAAACTATTCCATAATCATATGCGGAAATAGCAGTATTAGGGCTGGAAAAATACTTTCCTTCTCCCTTTTCACCATCCATATCTTTGGTCATCCAGTAACTTCCAAGCACCATGTCCATACGAGGATGCACGATAGGATCTCCGTTCTGAGGTTTTAGAAGGTTTTTGTTCGCCGCCATAAGTTCTTTAGCTTCCATTTGCGCTTCTTCGAGGAGAGGAACATACACGGCCATTTGGTCTCCATCGAAGTCTGCGTTGAAAGCCTGACAAACAAGAGGGTGCACTTGAATAGCATTTCCTTCGATTAGAATAGGATTGAAAGCTTGTATACCAAGTCGGTGCAAAGTAGGCGCACGGTTTAGGAGCACATATTTACCTTGAATTACTTCTTCGAGCATTGCCCAGACTTCTGGAGAGCGCTCTTCGATAAGTTTATTGGCGCCACGGATGTTAAATGCAAGTTCGGCAAGTAATATTTTCGATATTACGAAAGGTCGGAAAAGTTCAAGAGCCATGTGTTTTGGCAGACCACATTGGTTGAGCTTAAGCTGAGGACCGACGACGATAACGCTTCGTCCTGAGTAGTCCACACGCTTACCAAGCAGGTTCTGTCGGAACAAACCTTGCTTGGATTTCAAATTATCAGAAAGTGATTTAAGAGGACGCTTTTGAGACTGACTCATAGCCGCAGAATCATTCTGCTTGGCAATAGAGTTATCGATAAGAGCATCGACGGCTTCTTGAATAATTCTTTTTTCGTTTCGAAGAATAACATCTGGAGCATTTATTTCCTTCAATTTCTTCAAACGATTATTTCGATTTATAACTCGTCGATACAAGTCATTTAGGTCAGAAGTAGCATGTCTTCCTCCATCGAGCGCCACCATCGGACGAAGTACCGGAGGAATAACAGGAATAACAGTCAAGAACATCCATTCAGGGCGGATGTCAGCATAAGTCATAGCTCGGATCAAAGAAAGTCTCTTTTGTAATTTCTCTTTTTCTATCGCACTTGCCTTTTCAAGCATCTTTTCAGTAAGAGTTTTCAATTTATTCAAATCAAGATTCTTGAAAATAGAATAAATTGCTTCCGCTCCTATGTTTGCTTCAAAGCAAGTTCCGTATTTTAGAGAATAATGGTGGAAAGATATTTCGTTTAAAACTTTTCCCTCATAGATCTCCCCTATTTCTTTCTTAGTAATAGAAAGAAGGTTCTTTAATTTTTCACGAGTGTCATCGTCAGCAGAATTTTTCAGCTTAGTTTTATATTCTTTATCAAGTCCAGAGAGAATAGTCTCTTTTTCTTCTTCGTGAACCTTAGTGATTATATATCCAGCAAAGTAAATAACTTTCTCAAGATCTGAGACAGAAATGTTCAAGAGTATACTCATACGAGAAGGGACTCCGCGTAAGAACCAGATGTGAGAAACAGGAGTCGAAAGCTCGATATGGCCCATTCTTTCGCGGCGAACTATAGAGCGAGTAACTTCCACTCCGCATTTTTCACAGATGATATCCTTGTAGCGAATACGTCGGTATTTTCCGCAGTAACACTCGTAGTCCTTTTCCGGACCGAATATTTTCTCGTCGAAAAGTCCTCCGCGTTCGCTTCTGCCTGTGCGATAGTTTATTGTTTCTGGTTTGGTCACTTCTCCGTATGACCATTCTTTTATTTGCTCGGGGGATGCGAGCCGTAGCGCGATGCGATCAAATTCAGTTGTATTAAGAGTTTTCATATATATTTTTTTATATTAGTTTATTCTTTGTCCCCAAATTTCTTTAAATCGACATCGAGCGCAAGTCCGCGCAAGTAATTCAAGAGAACGTTGAACGATGCAGGAGAGTTCGGTGGTCTGATAGGTTCGTTCTTGATTATAGAGTCAAATGTTGCAGATCGACCAAGTATATCGTCAGATTTTATTGTAAGCATTTCACGAAGAGTGTAAGCTGCGCCGTATCCTTCGAGTGCCCAGACTTCCATTTCTCCGAATCTCTGTCCTCCGCCCTGAGCTTTTCCCCCAAGTGGCTGTTGAGTAATGAGCGAGTAGGGACCAATAGATCGCATGTGGATCTTATCTTCTACCATGTGGTGCAGTTTGAGCATGTACATGTATCCTACTGCTACGTCTTGCTGGAATTCTTCTCCGTTTCGTCCGTCGAAAAGTTTCATCTTTCCGTTTTCGGGAAGACCTGCCTTTTTTAGCTCTTCCGCTATTTCTTCTCTCTTTGCGCCAAGAAAAGGAGGGACTATCGCCTGGTAACCCAAACTATTAGCCGCCATTCCAAGGTGCATTTCGAGTATCTGTCCCAAGTTCATACGAGATGGAACGCCAAGTGGAGAAAGAATTATGTCTACGGGCGTACCGTCTGCTGTGTAAGGCATATCTTCTTCAGGAAGTATCATAGAGATGACCCCTTTGTTTCCATGTCTTCCGGAAAGTTTGTCTCCGACAGAAATATTTCTGATCTGGGCTACTTCAATAACTATTTTCTTTATGATTCCAGCTTCGAGTGTGTGACCCAAATCCCGAGAGAAAACTTTGACCCCTATGATGCGTCCACGTTTTCCGTGTTCCATGCGAAGTGAAGTATCTTTGACGTCACGCGCCTTCTCAGCAAATATTGATCGCAAAAGTCTTTCTTCGGGAGTAAGTTCTGTTTCTCCTTTTGGAGTAATTTTCCCTACCAAGATATCATTCTCTCGAACTTCTGCTCCGATTCTGACTACTCCATCTTCATCAAGATCTTTTAATTTAAGTTCTCCAACGTTTGGAATATCGCGAGTAGTTATCTCGGGTCCAAGTTTTGTGTCTCGAACAATACAAGTGAACTCTTCCACATATACAGAAGTGAATTTGCTTTTCTTTACGAGTCTTTCTGAAATAATTATCGCGTCTTCGTATGTAGAACCAGACCATGACAAGAATGCCACGAATATGTTTTGTCCAAGCGATATCTGACCGTTCACAGTACTCGAAGTATCTGCGAGCACTTCGCCTTTCTTCACCTTATCCCCTACGTTTACGATCGGACGCTGATGAAATACTGCGAAGTTGTTATTTCGGAGAAAGTTAACCAGAGTATAAGTATGCTCTTCTTTACCTTTTACTACTATTTTCTTGGCATCCAAATAAGTAATTACTCCTTCTTCTTTAGATATAACTAGTCTTCCTGAATCACGTGAGGCCAGACCTTCTACACCAGTGGCCACTATCGGCATTTCTGGAAGAACGCAAGGAACTGCCTGCTTCTGCATGTTACTTCCCATGAGCGCTCGGTTAGCGTTGTTGTGTTCCAAAAATGGAATCATCGAAGTAGCAATAGAGAATGCTTGGTTAGTAGCTACGTCGATAAAGTCCACTTCTTCTTTCGGAACTGTTCCAGGCTCTGTCTTTATTCTTGCTTCTACTCGGTCTTCAGTAATTTTCCCATCTTCGTCATAAGGGATACCCGCGTGAGCTATGTTGTATTTCTCTTCCTCAAGAGCGTTCATATAAACTATTTCAGAGGTAAGTTTTCCGTTCTTAACTTTTATGTAAGGAGTTTCGATAATACCGAAATCATTTATTTTTGCGTAAGTAGATAAGTGCAAAATAAGTCCAATGTTCGGACCTTCAGGAGTATGAATAGGACAAACTCGTCCGTAGTGCGAAGGATGCACGTCGCGCACTTCAAGCCCTGCTCGTTCACGAGTAAGACCGCCGGGCCCGAGCGCGGAGAGGGTACGCAAGTGTTCTATCTCATAAAGCACGTTTTCCTGGGCCATGAACTGTGAGAGTTGGTTGGTAGTAAAGAATTCTTTTATACGAGCTTGTAGAGGACGCTGGTTGATGATAGCAATCGGCATCGCAGTATCTACATCTATGATAGACATTCGGTCTTGGATGTTTCTCTTTATCTGCATCATGCCTGTTCGAACTTTCTGCTGAAGAATTTCTCCAACAAATCGAACTCGTCTCTGACCCAAGTGGTCGATATCGTCCGCTATGGAACCAGGAGTGTTGTTCAAATTTATTATATGAGAAATGACGGTAACTAAATCTTCTTTAAAAATAGTCCTGCGAGCAAGCTCTTTTTCATCCATCGGTTTTGTAAACCTCTGATTGAATCGGAATCGTCCCACAGGCGAAAGGTCATATCTTTCTTCAGTAAACAAAGAGTTGATGAATTCTTTCGCATTCTCAGGAGTCGCCATGTCGCCATCACGAAGACGCTTATATATCTCAATATAAGCTTCACTTAAGCTCTTTATCCCGTCTTTCGCAAGAGAGGCTTTGATAGTTTCTAAAAGTATCGGGCTTCCGGAGAAAGCCTTTTCGATCATTTCGTTGCTCTCATAACCCATCGCGCGAAGAAGCGCAGTGGCTGGAAACTTTCTCTTTTTATCTATTCTTATGTAAATACCTCCGTCGGATTCAGATTCAATTTCTATCCATACTCCCCTTGCAGGAATTATTTTTGCTCCAAAGTATCGGCTACCTTTGCTTTCAGACTCTGTAAAGAACACTCCGAAAGATCGCGCCAGCTGAGGCACGATGACTCGCTCTACTCCGTTGATGATGAAAGTTCCGTGGTCAGTCATGAGGGGAACTTCAGACATGAATATCTCCTGCTCTTTGACTGTGCCTAGGATTTTATTTGTAAGTTTGACCCGCGCTTTAAGCAAACCTTGATAGGAAAGCTTGTTTATTTTCGAATTATTTTCGTCTACCTTTGATTCACTCAAAGAAAAAGAAGTGAATTCCAATTGGAACTTCTTTCCGGAGTAATCTATAATCGGAGAGAATTCTTTAAAAACTTCTCCGATACCCTCTTCGATGAGCCATTTGAAACTTTTAACTTGAGATTCGATCAAGTTTGGAAATTCCATCAACGGCTTCTTGTACCTACCAAAATACTTCTTCGGACGCTTTGTCTCTATGTGCATATTGATTTTTCCGCACGAAAGATATAAAAGACACAAAAAATTAACAAAACAAAAGAAAAACAGACGAAAAATGTGCTTTTCTTTTGCTTCTTGTGATTTCTATAAACTCTCCTCGGATAACACTAAATTATGCTTAATATATGACTATATGTTAAGCCTTATAATAGAACGGAGATTGCATCCGGTACTCAATCAATGAATCAAATACAGTATACAGATTTTTGGTTCGTTGTCAAACGTCCTCGGTTTATTTCGTGCTATTTTTCCACTCGTCTATATTCTTATGGTTCCCAGAAAGGAGAACCTTTGGAACTTTGTGGTTTTTGCCTTTATATCGGAGAACTTCCGGACGAGTATAAACCTCACTCGACGATACTCGTTCTTCTTCTAAGGATTCATATTTTCCTAACACTCCTTTCACTTGCCTTGAAATAGAATCGATCAAAATCATCGCGGGTAGTTCTCCTCCAGTAAGTACATAATCACCTACGGAAATTTCTTCTGCTTTCAAAATCTTCCCTACGCGTGCATCGATACCTTCATAGCGACCAGAGATCATGATTATGTCTGTATATTTTTGCGCAGATTTTTTAGCATATTCTGTGTTAAATTTTTTACCACTTGGAGAAAACAAAATAATTTTAGCTTTTTTCTTATCTTGTATCTTTATTTTAGAAAATGCCTGCAAGAATACTTCAGGTCGTAAAACCATTCCGGGTCCTCCTCCATATGGTCTGCCGTCTACTCGCTCTTTTGGTTTGCAAAAATCCATCGGATT
>JBBRSF010000025.1:0-8914 GCA_038245685.1 Minisyncoccia bacterium | reverse complement strand
TCGCCTCCATGAAGCTGGAATTGCTAGTAATCGCAGGTCAGCTAAACTGCGGTGAATACGTTCTCAAGTCTTGTACTCACCGCCCGTCAAGTCAAGGGAGCCGGGAGTACCCGAAGTATCCGCATAAGTGGGTCCTAAGGTAAGCTCGGTGACAGGGACTAAGTCGTAACAAGGCACGGCTAGCGGAAGCTGGTCGTGGAATAATTCAATTTGAAAAACGCCCTGCGTAGCTTTATGCGAAGCAGGGTATGTGAGTCGGTATTGTGTCGCTCAATTGACGACACAATAGTTTTTACCAAAACTTAAAATTGGTTGGACTATATGGAAAGACATATAAAACAAAAAAGTTAAATAAAGAACGAAACAAAACAAAGCACAGCAATAAAAAAAACACCCTTCGAGGAAACTCAGGGTGTTTTTTGTTTTCAATATGTTAAAATAAATGCATGCAATCTAGCGCTATAAAAAGAATTGGAATACTTCGCGGCGGGGTAGGCGATGAGTATGCTTCATCTTTAAAAAAAGGAGGGGATCTGATCTCACACATTTCCGAATACCTCAGCGATAAATATAAAACTGTAGATATTCTTATCGATAAAGATCATGTCTGGCATTATAATGGAGTGCCGATAACTCCTAGTAATCTAACGAATAAAATTGATTTGGCATGGAACACTACACACCCGAGTCTTTCAAATATTTTAGATAGTCTTTCTATCCCAAATATAAACCCGGGATCTTTTACTCACACACTGTCGGCAAGCAAAGAAATGCTTCGTGAACATATGAAAAAGATAGATATTGCCATGCCTCGCTCTATACTCTTACCTTTGTACCAAAGAGACTTTGATGGTCCGCGGGAAAAGTATGCAGTTAAAAAAGCTAAAGAAGTTTTTGAGAAATTTTCTTCTCCTTGGATAGTAAAGTCATATACAGAAGACAAGACGATGGGGATACATCTCGCAAAAACTTTTCCCGAACTTATAAATTCTATTGAAGACGGAGTAAATCACCAGAAGAGCATTCTGGTAGAAGAGTTTATCGCTGGCAAGGTGGCGAGCGTTCATTCTGTGCCTCATTTTCGAGGAGAGGATCTTTATACCTTTCCCCTTGGAAATTCCTTCGGCATTTTTTCTTTAGAAGAGAAGCAAAAGTTATTATCTGTGGCCAAAGATCTACATGACCATGTCGGAGCGAAGCATTATTTAAAGTCGGATTTCGTTCTCGACCCTCGCGGTAAAGTATATCTTTTAAATATTGATTCATTTCCGGATTTGCACGAAGATTCACATCTTTCCCAAGTCTGCCTTTTGGTCGGTGCAAAGCCGTATCAGATAGTTGAACACATTTTAGATCAAGTTAAGTATTTATGACCCATATAAATTTATTTGAAGCACTAGGCTGGAAAAAAGGGGTCGGGGAGGATAGTGTGGAATTGGCGAAAAGTCTGCCGGAAGTTCATAAGTCTATACCTGTACCTAAGAATTACTCTTTCTGGAGGAAGCTTTTAGTATTCGCGGGTCCGGGGTTCTTGGTAGCAGTAGGATATATGGACCCAGGTAATTGGGCGACAGACTTGGCCGGCGGATCAAAGTTCGGATATTCTCTTTTGTCTGTAATTTTGCTTTCCAACTTTTTCGCAATGTTCTTGCAATATCTAGCATTAAAACTGGGAATTGTAACCGGGCGAGACTTGGCGCAAATGTGTCGTGAAAATTATTCAAAAAAGACCGCGATATTTTTATGGCTAATGGCGGAGATCATGATAGTGGCTTGCGACTTGGCGGAAGTGCTCGGTTCTGCCATAGCTCTTAACTTACTGTTTGGTCTTCCAATACTTGCAGGAGTAATAATAACTGCGCTCGATGTGCTCATTATTCTTCTTTTGCAAAATAAAGGCTTCCGATATATAGAAGCGGTAGTTATTACTCTTATAACTACGATTACACTCTGCTTTTTTGCGGAAATATTTCTGTCTTCTCCCGCCCTTATACCTCTTCTTGGAGGCTTTATTCCAAGCACCAAGCTCATTTTTGATCCTAATATGCTTTATATTGCTATCGGTATCTTGGGGGCAACAGTTATGCCACATAATCTTTATCTTCATTCGGCAATTGTGCAAACTAGGAATTATGAAGAAACCGAAGAAGGGAAAAAAGAAGCGATAAAATTCGCCACGATTGATTCTACGGGTGCGCTCTTTATCGCGCTCTTTGTGAATGCTGCAATTTTAATTGTTTCTGCAGCAACTTTTTATTATACCGGTCACAACGGCGTGGCCGAGATTAGCGAAGCATATAAATTACTAGCTCCACTTTTGGGAACAGGATTCGCAAGTATTTTATTTGCGCTTGCTCTTTTAGCCTCGGGTCAGAATTCTACGATTACCGGAACTTTGGCAGGGCAGATAATAATGGAAGGATTTATAAATTTTAAAATAAAGCCATGGCTCAGGAGACTCATCACCCGCTCGATGGCAATAATTCCAGCAGTTATTTTTATTGCATTCTATGGCACAAAGGGCGTTACGAACCTCCTCATCCTCTCTCAAGTGGTTCTCAGTATTCAGCTTTCATTTGCAATTTTCCCTCTGATAAAGTTCACCAGCAGTAAGGCCATAATGGGGAATTTTGCCAATTCTAAGATAGTAAACATTATCGCCTGGCTAGTCGGATTACTCATAGCCATCCTTAATATATGGCTCATTATAAGTATCTTTAAATAAAGATTAAATTGTGCTATCATTAAGTAAGTAAAAAAGTATAGAGAAAGAGCAAATTATTTTTATCTGTAGCGGGTGATCGCACTCACATAGGCACATATGTTGGAGTTTCGCCACCACCCGCTTCAAATGAAAATAATTTTTTCGTTTCTGGGCATTTATAATTTAATTTTTTTTAAGCACGGATATTTTTTTGTCATTTATCCTTCGCAAATTTTTACAAATAAAAAAATTTTCTCAGGATCCTCAAGTTTCTAATTCGCTTCGCAAAAAGAAACTTGGGAGTTATCCACAGTTTTGATAAAAAAGTATTGTATTATGTTTTGATATGCGAGATAATTATAGAAGTGTTCAATGCAATAAATATTTCGGTCGTATTATTGCAAACTAAAATTATCAACAATTTAATTTAAAATAAAATGGCAGCAAAAAAGAAAGCAAAGAAGGCAGCAAAGAAGTCAACAAAAAAGGCTTCAAAGAAAAAGAGAGCTTAGTTCTCACTTCTCGAAAAAACTTCCGTCGAAAGTCGGAAGTTTTTTTATTTTATGCTAAGATGTAACGATGGCAATATTCAATAAAATTTTCGGAGATGAAAGATCCAAATTCATAAAAAACAGCGAAAAAACGATTATAAAAATCAATGCTTTAGAGGCTGATATTTCGACCTTAAAAGATGAGGATTTTCCTAAAAAAACCTTAGAATTCAAAGAAAGACTTAAAAATGGAGAAAGTTTGGACTCTATCCTCCCGGAGGCTTATGCCTTGGTTCGAGAGGCGGCAAAGAGAAATCTGAAAGAAAGGCATTATGATGTGCAGATGATAGGAGGCATGGCCCTACATTCTGGGAAAATCGCCGAGATGAGAACAGGAGAAGGAAAAACATTGGTGGCAGTATTGCCGGCATATTTAAATGCACTAAGTGGAGAAGGAGTACATATAGTCACAGTCAATGATTATCTGTCTCGTATAGGTGCAGTTCTTATGGGGCAAGTTTATAATTTCTTAGGACTATCTGTCGGAGTTATAAACTCCAATAATGTTTCTTATCTATATGATTCTACTCACACCGAGGAAGACAAAGAGCGTGACGAAGTAGGAGAATTCAAAATTGTCTATGATTTCTTAAAGCCTTCTACTAGAAAAGAATCATATGCGGCGGACATAACATACGGCACAAACCACGAATACGGATTTGATTATTTGCGAGACAATTTGGCTACCAGAATTGAAGACTTAGTTCAAAGAGGACATAACTTCGCAATTGTCGATGAAGTAGACTCTATACTTATAGATGAGGCAAGAACACCCCTCATTATCTCTTCACAATCTGGAGATTCTGAAGATTTTTATGTAAAGTTCTATCAGATTGCTAAACAACTAAAGCGAGATACTGATTATGAGGTAGATGAAAAGATGAAAGCCATATCGCTTACCGATGAGGGCATAACTAAAGCGGAGAAGTTATTGGGTGTAGATAATATTTACACCGAAAAAGGCATAAAATATGTCCACCACTTAGAAACTGCAGTAAAAGCTCAAGCTATTTTCGAACGAGATAAAGACTACGTGGTAAAAGAAGGAGAAGTAATAATAGTGGATCCTTTTACTGGACGTCTCCAGCCGGGCAGGCGCTGGAGCGAAGGTATCCACCAAGCTATTGAAGCAAAGGAAGGAGTGAAAATAGAAAAAGAAACTCGTTCAAGCGGATCCATAACTTTTCAAAACTATTTCCGTTTTTACAAAAAATTATCCGGAATGACTGGAACAGGCGCTACTTCCGCAGAAGAGTTTTTGAAAGTTTATGGACTTGACGTGGTAGTCATACCTACCAACCGTCCGATAGTAAGAATGGACCACAACGATCTTATCTTCCAAACGGAAAAAGGTAAATTCCAAGCAATTGCTAAAAAAGTAAAAGAACTTAATCAAAAAGGTCAGCCAGTATTGATAGGAACTATCTCTATCGAGAAAAATGAGCTTCTTTCGGTTTATCTCAAGCAAGAAGGCGTAGCTCATACTATACTTAATGCCAAGAATCATGAAAAGGAGGGAGAAATAATTGCCCAAGCTGGAAAGCGAGCGCGAGTAACCATTGCTACCAACATGGCCGGGCGCGGAATCGACATCAAACTTGGGGGCAATCCTATAATTAAAGATGAATACGAGGCAGTGAAAAACGCGGCAGGACTTTTTGTGTTGGGTACCGAGCGTCATGAAGCGAGAAGGATAGACAACCAGTTGAGAGGGCGATCCGGCCGACAAGGTGATCCGGGAGAAACACAATTCTATGTTTCTCTAGAAGACGACCTGATGCGTGTGTTCGGATCAGAGAGAATAAAAACCATGATGGGACGTTTTGGCATACCTGAAGATCAGCCGATTGAAAACAGATTTATTTCGAGAACACTCGAGGGTGCTCAGGCAAAAATAGAGGGCTTCCACTTTGATGCCAGGAAGAATACTCTAGAATATGACGACGTGATGAACCATCAGCGAAAGATCATATATGAAAGACGTCAAAAAATGCTTCATTCTGACAGAGAAGGCATACAAACTTTGCTCAATAATATTGCCAATGTTAAAGAGGGATTCGATAATATCATAGAAGAAAAAAAGACCAAACTAGGGGAAGATGCGTTTTTCGAAACTGTCAGAAGAATTGCATTATATGTCACTGACGCATTGTGGATGGAACATCTAGAAGCAATGGATTATTTGCGCAGTTCTGTGAACTTGCGTGCCTATGGACAGAGAGAGCCGATAGTGGAATACAAGAAAGAAGGACTTCAAATGTTTAAAGAGATGGAGAGGTCTTTTGAAGACCAAGTATTTTCTTTTGTTTCGTCTATCAATACCGAAAATGCCGTAAATATCCAAATGGAAGAAGCTCCTGCTCCTAAGATAGTTTTGACCGGCCACAGGGAACCAGAAGAATTTAGTGATACTAAAAATATGCAAAGTGGAATAGAAAGCGGGGGAGAAACTGGTAGGAATGACCCTTGCCCATGCGGAAGCGGAAAGAAATACAAAAAATGTGGACTTCTTGATACTGAAGAACACCAAAAATTAATGTCACAAAAGAAATAAATATGCAGAAATTATTTTATGTTTTTCTTTTTATTGTAGCGATTACATTACCCCTAAATCATATTTCCGCTCTTTCGCCGCAAGTTAGGGTTACCCCTGACCACGTCCTCCAGGGCGAAACTATTTTTGTCCGAATCGATAATGCGCAAATCGGAGATGTGAAGAAAGTATCTTTTGAAGGCAAACCCGTCGATGTATTTCTTTATGAGTCTATCCCTTCTGCGCTGATAGGTATAGATTTAAATAGGAAAGTAGGCGAATATGCCCTCGACATAGAATTTACAAATGGGCAGATTGTATCTCAGGTCATAAAGGTAGAAGAAAGGAAAAAAGTTTTAGAACCATTAGGTATTCCTAAAAAGCTCGGGGGAAATACCAAGCAAAGCCAGCTCAGGCTTGTAAATTCTTTAGCAAAAGAACATGTTTTCTTCAGCGCTATATCTTCAGAGAATCATCTTCTTTGGTCTAATAAATTTATTTTCCCAGTAGCAGTTCCTTTTGTTACTGATCCTTATGGATACGCACGGAAAACCGGAGCTTATCTTATAGCTCACAAAGGAACTGATTTTCGGGCTCCAGAAGGAACGGAAATTTTGGCTATGAATAAGGGGATAGTGCGTGTCACAAGAGCGAGCAGTACATATGGTAATACGGTAGTTATTGATCATGGGCTTGGGCTTATGACGTATTATCTACATCTGTCTAAGATTCTAGTGAAAGAAAATCAAGCAGTAGAACAAGGACAAGTAGTGGGATTAAGCGGTCATACAGGATACACTTTTGGCGCGCATTTACATCTATCTTTACAAGTAAACAGAGTGGCGGTGGACCCTATGCAGTTCATGTCGCTTTTCGCGCAGTAATTATTTCACCAGAGTGGGTAGGCTAGAGAGTTGCAAGCGGTAAGGGTTACCATTTATCGCTTTTATTTTACCAAGGACAAGTGTGCCTTCTAAGATGTATTTATGTTTAGATAAAATAGTATCAAATCCTACTCCAGAAACTGGAAGATCATAGTAACCTAATGGTCCGTAGTTCTCGTCTGATATTATCGCGTACGCCGCTTCTTTTCTTATCAGGTATCCAGCGATTCTTACTTTCTGGTTAATAAAATCTTTAGTATGTCGGGAAACTTTGCCTACTCCGAGTACTGGGATTTCCTTTTGTGGAACTGCTGGGTCAATGGGTTTGACTGTAGCTACGGCTGCAGTTTCTCCGGTCGATAGAGCGGGAATACTTTCTATGCGCGTTTGGTTTTTAGAATTCCAAAATAAAATAAAAAGAATTAGAACAACTCCTACTATGATTAAAAATATTCCTAATTTTTTCTTTTTTGACATATTGGTGTAATAATTATTTTATTAGTAAAAAGTAGCTCTTGTGTTATAATATTTTGGCATGAAATCTAGAAAACAGCTAAGTATGTACATATGTCTACTCATCCTAGCCCTTATTGTTTCTGGGTTCCTATTCTCCCATAATATCATACAAAACAGAAAGCTTGGAGAGAGCGGAAAGAATCTAGCTTCTCAGGTTGTAACTTTAGACCAAGCCGGAGCAGATGAACTTAAAAAAAATCGGGAAGAAATTTTGGCAATAGTTCACAAAGAAAATCCAAAAGTTGCCCTCGCAGAACTAGCCCACAGAATGGATACCACTCCAATTGTTTTCAGATATTGTCACTCTATTGCTCACGACATAGGACATAAAGGATATGATAAATATAAGAATTTTACAGAAGCTTTGAAATATGAGGACAGTGTATGTAGCGATGGATACTTGCATGGGGTTATCGAAGAACATTTCGGAGAATTAAGTGACACCACAAAAATCTTGGCAGAAATGAAAAATATTTGTATTGGGATAAGAGAAATTGCTCGGTGCTATCATGGAGTAGGGCATGCAGTTATGTATTACACTAAAAACGATCTGCCAAAGGCAATAGAAATCTGTAGTTCTTATAGTGCGAAAACCAGATCGCGGGGTAATTGCTATGAAGGGATGTTCATGGAGAATTTTCTTTCTGACGAAGTTGATCATCCTTCAAAATATGTAGATAAGAATAATCCATTTTTCCCTTGTCCCACAGAACCTAGTGGGCTTAAATCATTTTGTTATTTCTACGCGCCGATTTATTATCTTGGTCAAAATAATGATGATTATGCCAAAGCTCTGGCGTGGTGTGGTACAGCAGAGAAGGCAGGGGTATTCGCATGCGTCCGAGGAGTGGGAAGCCTCATGATGAAGTACCATATTAACGATCCTAAATTTTCGGAAAAAATTTGCGACGGAGCTCCGGCCGGACAAATCTCTGCTTGCATAGACGGTATGGTGAGTTATTACCTAACTTTCTATGATCATGTAAGTATAGCAAAAAAAATGTGCTCCGAAATGGAAAAAGGAAATCAGGGGGCATGTAATAGAGGTGTGGCAAGGAAAGCTTTTCTTTTCATAGACTAAAATCTTAAGAAGATGCAAGAAATCTGGCTCTTTGCTAGAATATGGCTATGAAGAAAAGTGCGCCTAAAAAAGATAAAATATATAACCAAATAGCGAACTTCGTCTACGAGACCGGCATACATGCTAAGACCCCAAGGTCAGGATTTTGGTTCTTAGGAAGTGGGGATCAATCCGTGGCAGAACACCTTTTCCACACTGCTATGATAGCCTACGCTCTAGCATATCTAGAGCCAAAGGCAGATAAAAACAAAGCAGTACTTATGGCACTCTTTCACGACATAGGAGAAGGAAGAACTTCGGATCATAACTATGTGCATCAGAGATATGGTAGGCTTTCCGAGAACAATGCGGTAGATGATATTGCCAATAGCATTCCTTTCGGTGGAGAAATACGGGAATTATTTAAAGAAGAACAGGCCCGGATAACTTTAGAGGCGAAGATTGTAAAAGATGCAGATATTTTAGAATGGATCTCTACCTTGCGAGAAGAAGAAATAAAGGGGAACGACAAAGCAAAGGGATGGATAAAAATTGCTTATAAAAGATTGAAAACACTTTCAGGAAAAAAGTTGGGAAAAATTTTACTTACCACAAATCCTGATGCATGGTGGTTCAATGTGGATGACTCGTGGTTCGTAGATAGGA
>JBBRSF010000024.1:0-9464 GCA_038245685.1 Minisyncoccia bacterium | reverse complement strand
TTGCCGGTAGCCCTATCCTGTCAGGCGTTTTTTCATCCAAATAAGAAATGCCAGCAGGTTGCTTTATATTTTTAATCCTTTCAGAATTCAAAAATAATAAAGTAAAAAAACATAGAGCTATCCCAATAAATAAATACCTTATTTTCATTATTTTGAACGGTAGATCTATACGGTTTGCTTTCTCTTAATTAAATATACAGAGAGCAAAATTCCACTAAATATAGCAAAGACAGCTGTATTTGTGTTAGTAATGCTATTGCTTTCACCTATTCCGGTTTTTGGCAGTATTGGAGGAGCCACAACTACAGTCACAACTGCAGAGTCACGTACCGTGAACCCATTGGCACTACCTTGTGCTGTCACTGTGTTTACCGTAGTACTAGTTATATTCATTACGCATCTGTATGCCCATGCCTCATTTACATCCAATAAGTTATTATTGTTTGTATCTCCCGATCCTCCCAAAACTGAAGAACACTTGTCGTCAGTAATAGCAACATTTGAAAGCGGAACAACTCCGGGATTTGTTACTACATAGGAGTAAGTAACTAATCCACCCCCGATAGGAAGACTTAGTGGAAAGGGAATTTTTGTGACATGAATTAATGGGGGTACAACGGGCGAACCTACAACAACTGTGGCTTGGGCCACGTGAGTAGAGGTGAATCCATTTGCTTGGCCCGTTGCTGTAACTACGTTGGTTGTAGTAACGGATAGATTTATATTACATCTATATGTCCACACTTCATTTACATCAAGATTATTATCTCCATTGTTGTCGCCTGAAACAAACGATACTGCCGAGCATTTATCATCTACGACTTTTACGTTAGATATTGGAACTGTACCTATATTCGTAACAGTATAATTATAAGTAACTGGACCGGGACCTGACGGTAGGGATAGTGGGTTTGGAACTTTCGTAATAGAAATAATAGGAGGAACAACGCTTACATTAAGCGGAAGTCCGCCTGAAGTAGGAGAGGATATAGGTAATGAGCAAGTAGGCACGTTAATGGTATTGCTTGCGGTCGTAACTGTTCCACCAAAGGCTAACGCTCTTCCAGACCAAACTACAAGATTACCTAGTGTAATACCTAAAGCATCGATATTGTTTCCTACGAAAGTAGAATTTGCTCCGAGTACCGTAGCAGCTCCGGGAGTCCAAAATACATTACAAGCAGAGGCTCCGCCAGATAAAGTTACTACTGAATTCACTACTGACGTAAGTGCACCCGTACTCCTAAAAATGTAAGTTCCAGCTCCATTAAGAGTAATCCCCGCAGTTCCTATAGAAGCCGCACCCGTAACACAGTAAACCCCTGGGGTATATACACCAATAGGACCATGTGTCGTATCGGTAGCTAAGTCAATAGCTCCTCCTGCAAAAGAAAAAGTACATGCTTGAGAATTCAAAGCTGTTAGAGCTGATCCTTGATCTGTTCCCGCTTGGTTATAAGTGCCATTTGCCACATGTGTAGTACCATTCACAGTAGGAGTTGTCGCAGGACCAGTGGTGTATCCGAGATCTCCATTAATAGTAGTACCAGGTGTGGTGTTAGTATAGGTACTTGATAAAATACCGAAGCTATTTGCTAATCCTAAGCTCGGCGTAGTTGCAGCATAAGCTGGTGTAAAATTTCCGATAACTAAAGCGACCAACAATAAAGCCAGTAAATTTATTTTTATACCTTTTTTCATATTTTTATGATTAGCTATTAATATTATTTTTACTAATAAGCTAATTATGACCCTTTATACCTAGATGTAAAGGAATGTGGGGATAACTTTATAGTATAAATTCTAGACTTTAGAGCGAGATCCTACTCGAACTGTGTTCTTGATTTTCCCCTTTTTAGTATCAATGGTAAGTTCGTTATTTTTAGTAGAAACAACTACCATATCCCCTTTCTTCACGTTGTTCCCAATGATATAAGATGCCACGGGGTTTAATATTTTGGTTTGGATCAATCTGTTTAGCGGTCGTGCTCCATAATGCGGATCGTATCCTTCTTTCGCAAGATATGACAAAGCGTCCATAGTTACTTCAAGAGTAATTCCTTTATTGGCCAGACGTTCTCTTACTACGTTCATACGAAGATTTACGATTTCTTGGATTGCATCTGGAGACAGAACATCAAATACAATTATTTCGTCGAGACGGTTCAAGAATTCAGGACGGAAACTTTCTTTCAAGGCTTCAGTGACTTTGTCTTTCATATTGCTGTAGTCTCGCATCTGGTCATTGTTGGAGAACCCAATGGACTCCATTTTTTCCACAAATTGGCTTCCGATGTTTGAGGTCAAAATAATAATAGTATTTTTGAAATTAACTACTCGGCCTTTTCCATCCGTCAGTCTGCCTTCATCGATGACTTGCAAAAGCACATTAAAAATTTCTGGATGAGCTTTTTCTATCTCGTCAAAAAGTATAACTGCATATGGTCGGTGTCGAACTGCTTCAGTGAGTTGACCTGATTCATCGTATCCTACGTATCCAGGAGGAGAACCAATAAGCTTCGACATCGAATGCTTTTCCATATATTCAGACATATCGACACGGATGATAGCGCTGTCGTCATTAAACATAAATTGACTCAATGCTTTTGTAAGTTCTGTTTTTCCTACTCCAGTCGGACCTAAAAATATGAAAGATCCGATCGGACGATTCGGATCGCCGATGCCTGCTCGCGAACGTCGGATGACATTTGCAACGCGAGAGATTGCTTCGCCTTGTCCCACAACTCGCTTTGCAAGTTCACCTTCCATTTTTTCTAATTTCTCACGTTCTTCCTCGAGCATCTTTGTAAGCGGAATGCCCGTCCAGCGCGAAACAACTTCGGCTATGTCTTCTGCTGTTATTTCTTCTTTCAATATTCTGCGAGATTTTTGCAATTTTTTAAGTCGTAAAAGTTTTACGTCGAGTTCTTTCTTCAGGTTTGGTATCTTCCCATAACGAATTTCAGCTGCGCGAGAAAGATCAGACTTCATTTCCGCGTCTTCTGCTTCCAAACGAATACTTTCAAGCTCTTTTTTTATTGCACGTATTTCTACTACGATGGCTTTCTCGTTCTGCCACTTGAGCTCGAGCTCTTTGGTTTTCTCGGTTAGATTTCCTATTTCTTTATCTATCTCTTTAATTCTCGATTTTATTTCCTTATCGTGATTCTTTTCGTGAGCGCCCATACCTATTTCTTTCTTTAAAGCTTCTTTTTCTATTTCAAAACGCATTATTTTCCTATGCGCATCTTCTAGAATAGGCGGCTTATTTTCTAGCATTATTTTGAGCGAAGATGAAGCTTCGTCGATAAGGTCTACTGCTTTGTCGGGCAAAAATCTATTGGTGATATAACGAGAAGAGAGGTTCACCGCAGCAATAATTGCATCGTCCGTAATTCGAATGCCGTGAAATAATTCATATTTCTCTTTCAATCCTCGTAAAATCGCGATTGCATCTTCCGTGCTTGGTTCGTCTATATATACAGGCTGAAAACGTCTTGCGAGGGCCGGATCCTTTTCAATATGTTTTTGATATTCCCGTAAGGTTGTCGCGCCTATTGCTCGGAGTTCTCCTCGAGATAGCGCAGGCTTCAGCATGTTGGAAGCATCCATGGTTCCTTCTGCTCCTCCAGCGCCCACTATTGTATGTATCTCATCAATAAATAGAATTATTTTCCCATCTGATCTCTCTATTTCTTTCATTATACCTTTCAATCGTTCTTCGAATTCTCCACGATATTTAGTGCCAGCAACCAAAAGACCAAGATCTAGAGATACTAACTCTCTCTCTTTTAAAGATTCTGGGATATTTCCTTTTGCGATAAGTTGAGACAGACCTTCTACCACTGCAGTCTTTCCTGTGCCTGCTTCTCCGATAAGAATCGGATTATTTTTTGTCCTTCGGGATAATATCTGCATTATTCTAGTTATTTCTTTATCTCGTCCGATAACAGGATCGAGTTTGTCTTCTTTGGCAAGCTTGGTCAGATTACGGGTATACTTTAAAAGCAATTTGAATTTTTTTGGTTCACTTACGTCAGTGATATTTTGGCTTCTTAATTCTTCGAGAACCTTTAACACTTGATCCTTATGAATCCTGAAACGCGCTAAGGTTTCTCGAGCCTCACTGGTAACTTCGAGTATGGCAATAAAAAGATGCTCAGTGGATACAAAGTCATCTTTCATATATTCCGCAAGCTTCGCGGACTGTTCGATCACTTGAGCAAGATCAGGGTTCAGATATATCTGGTATGAAGGAGAAACAGTATTGTGCGATTCTGGTAATTCTATAAGTTCTAGGACTGAATCAGTCAAAAGCATAGTATCTATTTCCAATTTGTCTAGAATGGAATTCACCATGGATTCTTCTTGCAAAAGCAGAGCCGCAAGTAAGTGGAGTGAAGAAACGTGGTTTACTCCCCGTTCTATCGCTAGTTCATGAGCTTTTTTTATAGCGTCTTTGGCTTTAGTTGTAAATTTATTTAATGGGGGCATTTTTTATATACTTATCTATATTACATTAGACGTCAAGTTTTCTTATCTATTACTGAGCTTTTGGGGTTGCGCCATTCAAGAGAGCGAGAGATTCATTGATACTTTTTATCGATGCAAACGAAGTAGAATCAGAAGAGAGGGCTATCCCTAATCCCTCGCCATCTAAATTAAGCACGAGGCCCCCTGTGTTTGATTTAGTAACATTCAGATCCAAGCTCTTGTTTGAATTTAAGCCTTCGAATATTAAGGTGCTTACAGAATTTCCAAGTATTAATACTTGCTGGCCTATTTTCATCTTACTCAAATCCCCTGGAGTAGGTACTACGAACGCAAGCTTACTTTTGGGATCTAGTGGAATTCCTATTTTCAAAAAAGAGAACCCTGCTTTATCCGAGCCTAAGAATTCTGCTTTAAATTTTCCGCTTTCATTTTTTACATAAAATACTCCCTTTTCTCCGACTGGTATAGCATCTGCTACAATGATTCCACTTATAGACACAGCAAAACCGCGCCCAGCAGAAACTTCGGTGATCTTTCCATCCACATCTTGCACTTCTTTGGTAATAGAAAATGTTGCTGGACGATTTTTAGCTATGGCATCAACCACAAGGTCTTCTTCTTTGACAACTACAGTCTGCACTGTGGTCTTTCCTTCTACTTGTTGGATTTTTTCTACTGTTTGCTGTATTACTCTGTTCACTGGCACCGTAAAAGAAGTAGGTGCTCTCTGCATGAGAGCGACTGTAGTTATCCCTGTCGCAAGAGATGTTACGAAACTAAGAAGAAGCGCTAAGAGTATTAGTTGTGGTTTGTTTAAGTCTTCTAAGTCCATCCATTAATAATACCACCTTTCTAATTTTTTCAAAATTTCTTGTAGCGATTTTACGGTGTAGGCTATGTCCTCTTTTTTTGTCATCCGCCCCATCGAGAAACGAATCGATCCATCTGTATCTTTTATGTTTTTATTTATGGCCTGTATTACATGCGAAGCCTTTCCATCACCCGACTTACATGCACTTTTCGATGCTGCAGAGATTCCTCTTTCTCCGAGCTCGATTACCAGCAAATCACTCGGAATATTCTTAATAGTTATATTTATATTATTCGGAAGCCTTTTGTTTATATCTCCATTTATAGTTACAAAATTTATTTTAGAAAGTTTTTTAAAAAAATAATCTCTAAGTTTTATTAATCTTTTCACTTCTCTGTTTTTTATTTTCTCGGTAATCTCGAGTGCAAGAGCTAGAGCTTTGACGCCGGCCACATTTTCTGTTCCTGCCCTTTTTCCTCTTTCCTGTTCCCCTCCCCAAATTATTTTTTCAAGTAATATATTTTTCTTTGCAAATAATACTCCCACGCCCTTAGGGCCATATATTTTTGCTCCATTAAAAGAAAGCATATCTACTCCCAGTTTTTCAATCTTGATAGGAAGATAATTAATCGCCTGAGTGGCATCAGTATGAAAAATTGGGAAGGACAGTCCTTCCCTAAAATAAGGACCATTTCTAGAAGAATTTTTTTTGTAATGTCTTATTTCTTTCGCAATTTCGGAAATAGGCTGTACGGTCCCGATTTCATTATTTGCATACATAACAGAAATTAAAACAGTATTACTTTTAATCGCCGCGCGTATTTTTTTTGGATCCACTATGCCGTTCCTTTCCACGGGAACATAAGTCACTTCGGCAAGTTTTTTTTCTTCTAAGTGCAAAAGTAATTCGAGTATAGAGGCGTGCTCTATATTTGTAGTAATTATGTGTGGCTTGCTTACGAGGTGAAGAACTCCGATAATACCCAAATTATTCGATTCAGTAGCCCCGCTGGTAAAAATTATATTATTCTTATCTGTACCGAGCACTTCACTAATACTTGTCCTCGCATGCTCTAGTAGATTTTTAGCTTTCATTCCCATATCATGGATAGCGCTCGGATTAGCGTACTCAGTCTTTAAAGTTTTATGCCAATCCAAAAGAACGTCCTTGTCGACTGGGGTGGAAGAAGCGTTATCAAGGTAAACTTCCTTAGGATTTTTTATTATTTTTCCATTTGATTTGAGCACGGAAATAGTATATATTGAAAACTCATGAATATAAAGCTCGACAACATGTTTATCTTGGTGTTTTTTATTTTTATTGCCATCGCCTTAATAGTAGGGGCTATCTGGATTTTCGTTACAGAAAAGCGTTTGAAAAGATTTTTCCTTGGTAAAACAGCTAAGGACTTAGAGGAAACTATCAAAGTGCTCGAAGATAATATAATAAAATTAAATAGGGCAAAAGAGAAAATTGAAAAAGATGTGGTTTTAATAAATTCAAAGCTCCAAAAAAGCATCCGAGGACTGGAAACCATAAGATTCAATCCTTTTCCCGATCAAGGAAGCAATCAGAGCTTTGCCATAGGAATGTTAAACGAAGAGGGAGATGGATTAGTCATATCAAGTTTGTATTCCCGTGAACGGATGAGCGTTTTTGCAAAACCGATCAAGGGAGGAAAGTCTGAATACGAACTTACAAACGAAGAAAGAGAAGCATTAACTAAGGCCAAGGTTTAATTTTATGGAAGAAAAAGAAAAACAAATAAATACTTCGAGGCCCCCTGTAGTAGCTATTATGGGACACATCGACCACGGAAAATCGACGCTTTTAGACTATATCCGAAAAACAAATGTGACTGCGTCTGAGAAAGGAGGCATCACCCAAACGATTTCTGCATACGAAGTAGTTCATAAAGACGAAAAAGGGATAGACAAAAAAATTACTTTCCTTGATACTCCAGGACACGAAGCATTTTCGGCAATGCGTGAACGTGGAGCAAAAATAGCCGACATAGCCATACTTATAATATCCGCCGAAGACGGAGTAAAACCACAAACTATCGAAGCTTGGAAAACTATCACTTCTGCTAATATTCCCTACATTGTAGCAATCAATAAAATAGACAAGGCTGGGGCGGACATTGAAAAAACAAAAATCGCTTTAGCCGAGAACGAGATTTACCTTGAGAATTATGGTGGGAAAATTCCTTTCGCATTGATTTCCGCAAAAGATGGAACCGGAGTAGATGAATTACTTTCTTTGATTCTTCTTCTTGCCGAAATCGAAAACTTTACCGCTAATCCGAATAATAACGGGACAGGATACGTAATCGAAGTAAATCTAGATCCTCGTCGAGGCATAATGGCGACTCTTATCATAAAAAATGGAACTATCAGAAAAGGTATGACGATAGTCGTAGGGGAAAGTACTTGCTCTACCCGTATCATGGAGAACTTTATGGGTAAAGTGATAGACGAGGCTACTTTCTCCTCCCCGATCCGAATCGTCGGATTCGACAAGATGCCAAAAGTTGGTGAAGAATTTAATTCTTTTTCTTCAAAAAATGAAGCAGAGAAAAGTATTAAGAATTTACTTACAGAGAAAAGTAAATTTACCCAGAAAAATCCACAAGCCGTGGAGTCCAATAAAAAAATAATTCCTATAATACTTAAAGCGGACGTGGCCGGATCCATCGAAGCTATTGAAAAAGAAATAGCTAAAATCCAAAACGATAGCGCGGAATTTAAAATAATAGCAAAAGGTGTGGGAGCGATTTCTGAATCTGACATGAAAAGTATATCCACAGGCGCGGATGCATTAGTTATAGGATTTAATGTAAAAACAGATAAAAGCGCAATAGAAACTGCAGAAAAAAGAGGTATTACCATTTCCAACTTTGAAATCATTTATAAAATGACTGAGTGGTTAGTAGAACAAATGGAAGAACGAAGACCGAAAGTAGAAACCATGAGCACTATCGGACGAGCAAAAATAATCAGAGCCTTTAGTAGAACCAAAGAAAAACAAATTCTCGGCGGAAAAGTAACTGAAGGAGAACTTACTCTGAACAGCACTGTAAAGATATTGCGCAGGGATTTTGAAATCGGTAGGGGCAAGATAGTTAACTTGGAAAAAAGTAAGGTGAAAACTAGCGCAGTTCTGGAAGGCAACGAATTTGGAATGATGCTCGAATCTAAAATAGAAGCTACTGCTGGCGACACTCTTGAATCATTTATGGTGACTCACCAATAAAATATGAGTGAACGAAAAGAAAAAGTCGCAAATAGGATAAAAGAGTTGGCCGCGAGCTTCCTCGGGATGGAAAGCAATAAAACGACCCTCATAACCGTAACCCATGCCAATGTATCCCCTGATCTAAAACGAGGTACTATATATATTACCGTCTTACCGGCATCTCGAGAAGCCACTGCCCTTTCGTTCGCCAAAAGAAAAAGAAAAGAATTGAGAGAATATATAAAAAAGAACATGGAAATAAAAACCATTCCTTTTGTGGATATCGAGATAGACGCCGGAGAAAAGAATAGGCAAAAAATTGACGAATTGCTTCGAAATGGTTAGGATTGAGTAGTGTTATTTTAAAATGGGTGGCTCTATAGTAAATGATAGATGACTGGACACGGCCTGGTAGCCAAGTGGTAAGGCATTCCTCTGCAAAAGGAATATACGGCGGTTCAATTCCGCCCCAGGCCTCATTGTTTTTTGAAAATTAAAACATTATAATTGCCCGAGTGGCGGAACTGGTATACGCGCACGACTTAAAATCGTGTCTCGCAAGGGATGTGGGTTCGATTCCCACCTCGGGCACCAGGTTTCTTAATTTATTTAGCGCCCATAGCTCAGCTGGTAGAGCAGATCCCTCTTAAGGATAAGGTCGAAGGTTCGATCCCTTCTGGGCGCACATGTGACTTTAAAAAGCACATAAGTTTTAATAGTTTGCTGGAGTGGCGGAATTGGTATACGCGCTAGTCTTAGGAACTAGTGCCGCAAGGCTTGAGGGTTCGAGTCCCTCCTCCAGCACCAAAATGGAACTTAAAGGTTTTGAAGAAGCAGAAATGCGGGACGCGCGAAGTGCGTCCCAATGGTTTCCCCTCATTTTTCCAAACGAATTCGGATTCCCGCCTTCGGCGGGACGGA
>JBBRSF010000023.1:0-9604 GCA_038245685.1 Minisyncoccia bacterium | reverse complement strand
AGACAAAATTTATGAAACTTTACAGAAAAATAATATTGAGGTTTTGTATGACGATCGGACGGAGGTTTCGGCGGGCGAGAAATTTGCAGACTCGGATCTCTTAGGTATGCCGTATCGAGCGGTTGTTTCCTTAAGGAGTATAAAAGAAGGAGGAGTGGAGCTTAAAAAAAGAACCGAAGAGAAAGGAAAGATAGTCACCGTAGATGAATTACTAACTTTAATAAGAAATAAAAAGGAAGATTAATGAAAATATTTGATAAATTTTACAAATTAGTTTCTAACGACATAGGCATAGACCTAGGTACTTCTAATACCCTCGTATATTTGAAAGGTCATGGCATTGTTATTAATGAGCCATCAGTAGTGGCGGTGAATGTAAAGACCAATCAAATCCTCGCTGTGGGATCGCAAGCCAAAGAAATGCTTGGTCGAACTCCCGGTCACATCAAAGCCATTCGCCCACTTGTGGACGGTGTTATTTCTGATTTTGAAGTGACTGAAGAAATGCTTTCTTATCTTATCAATAAAGCTGACAAGATATCAAAGAAATTAGCGCGTCCGAGAGTGGTGGTAGGTGTGCCTTCAGGAACTACAAATGTGGAGTCTCGAGCGGTTTATGATGCTGCTCGTTCGGCGGGAGCACGCGAAGTATTTTTAGTCGAAGAGCCGATGGCTGCAGCTATTGGTGTTCGGATACCGATAAAGGATCCAGTTGGCTCCATGATCATTGACATCGGAGGAGGAACTACAGACATTGCCGTCATATCGCTAGGAGGAATAGTAAAATCTAAAAATCTAAAAATAGCGGGAGATAGGTTGAACAATGACATCACTACGTACATGCGGGATGAATTTAAGATTCTTATCGGTGAGAGAACTGCCGAGATGGTAAAAATCGCCATTGGTTCGGTCCTTCCGGGTGAATATATGGAAACCGAAGTGCATGGACGAGATCTTCTGACCGGTCTTCCGAGAGAAGTGGTAGTGACGGATTCGGATATTCGCGAAGCGATGGCACTATCCATAAAAGGACTTGTAGAAGGAGTAAAGGATATGCTCGAAACTACTCCTCCCGAAATACTTTCTGACATCATGCACGGAGGTATCACTCTTTCCGGAGGCGGAGCATTGATTCCCGGACTTGATCAAGTTTTACAGAAAGTATTAAAGATACCTGTATATGTAGTCGAAGATCCGTTGTCGGCAGTAGCTAGAGGAACCGGGGTAATCCTCGACGATATGGAATTTTATAAAGATGTTTTGATCGGGAATCAAGATGAGTTACCTCCTCGATAAAAAAGAAAAAAGAAAAAAAATAATAAATGCAGTCCTCTGCATTATTTTCTTGATACTATTTTTCTATTTCCGAAATTCCGTATCCAAAGGATTTTCTTATGTCAGTCAAGGAATATTTCGACCATTTCTGGTGATAGGAAATGGCACAAAACAAAAATGGAATGGAACAATCGCGTATTTTGAATCCAAGAGAAACTTAGATAGAGAAAATCAAAATTTGCGAACAAAGTTAGCCGAACAAGAAGCTAAAATGACAGATTATAATTTCTTATCGCAAGAGTTATCTGACTTACAATCTACGATGGGGCGGAAAAATGAAAAAGCGAATTTTATTTTGGCTGCTATATTATCCAAACCGAATAAAAGCCCTTACGATACATTATTGATCGACGCCGGAGAGAATCTAAATATTAAATCAGGGGATTTGGTATTAGCAAAAGGAGATGTGCCCATCGGACGTATAGGCGAAGTTTATCCCTCCTTGTCGAAGGTGATTTTATTCTCGAACCCGAAAGAAAAAACACAAGTTGTTGTTTCCGGGAAAAATACCACTATGGAGATAGTGGGACGCGGGGGAGGAAACTTTGAGATGATTTTACCTCGTGATTTTAATTTACAGAAAGGAGAGACAGTAAACTTGCTCGGAATTTTCCCCTATACTGTGGCCGTCGCAGAGACAGTTATTTCTGATCCTCGGGATGCATATACCAAGGCTCTTCTGAAGAGTCCGGTAAATATACAAGAATTAAACTTTGTGGAGATCGTAAAATAATTCTGATTAATATTCTTAAAAATAAAAGTGCGATTTACTATTGAAAAAAAAATAAAAGATAGCAAAGGTGAAGCCGGAAATTATCTGGGTCGTGCGGGAGTTCTGGAAACTGCTCACGGAGTAATACATACGCCAGCATTTGTGGCAGTAGGTACAAAAGCCACGGTGAAATCTTTGAACCCAGAGCAAGTTCGAGAAGCGGGGACAGAAGTCGTCTTAGGAAATACGTATCATTTGTATCTTCAACCCGGTGAGGAAATAGTAAAAGATGCGGGAGGTATAGGTAAATTTATGAATTGGCATGGTCCTACCATGACCGATTCGGGAGGATTCCAGGTTTTTTCTTTGGGGGCCGCCTATGGAAAAGATATATCAAAAGTAACCAAGATAACAGACCCATCGCTACTTATTCCTGAGCGATTTGATGATAGCGATGCGCCAAGGCTCGCGAAGATCGGGCAGGACGGAGTTTCATTTAAATCACACCTCGATGGATCCATTCATTACATTACTCCCGAAAAGTCTATCCAGATCCAGCACAACTTAGGAGCAGATATTATCTTTGCTTTTGACGAATGTACAAGTCCGACAGAAGATCTTGCATATCAAGAAGAAGCGCTCGAGAGGACTCACCGGTGGGCCGAGAGAAGTTTGGCGGAACATCAAAATTTAAAGCAGGAAGATGCTCGCCGTCGCTCGCATTCTATCCTGGAAGGGCAAGACCATTCTGGCCGTAGCGAAGACTCCTTTGAGCATCTTCCTGCTTTATTTGGAATAGTCCAAGGCGGGCGCGATGAAAATCTTCGCAAAAAATCCGCTAATTTTATAAAAAATCTGGATTTTGACGGTTTTGGAATCGGTGGATCATTTGCTAAAGAAGACATGTCGACGGCAGTAAAATGGGTGAATGAAATTCTCCCCGAAGAAAAACCTAGGCACTTGCTAGGCATAGGTGAGCCCGAAGATTTATTCATGGGAATAGAAAACGGTGTGGATCTGTTTGATTGCGTAGCGCCTACGCGTTTAGGCAGGAATGGAACTCTTTATACAAAGACAGGGAAAATGATTATTATGAATACTAAATTCAGAAATGATTTTTCTCCAATTGAAAAGAATTGTAATTGTTATACTTGTAAAAATTATACTCGCGCTTATGTCGCGCACCTTTTTCATGGAAAAGAAATGCTCGCGGGCACACTCGCTTCAATTCATAATCTTTATTTTATTGTGAATTTAGTAAAGGAAATACGACAGGCAATTATAAATGAAAACTTTTTCGAATTTAAAGAAGAATTCTTAGGGGGGTACTCGAAATAACTTTACATTCTGGTAAGAATTGGTATACTGTTTTTACTTTAAAATGCCTAAAGCTAGAAACAAAAAAACAAAAAAAGCTGGGAAGAATTGGAAGAAATTTTGGAAGCTTGGAGTGGATGAATGGAATACCCAGTTTTTCGGGGTGAATAAAGATGGAGAGCTTACGGCGACCGAAGGTCATCATATTTATAATTTAGCAGATATAGCGCATAAATACGGCACTCCGCTTTCCGTTATTTTTCCTTTTATAATTGAAGACCGATTGAAAGACCTTATCGGATATTTCCAAGCATATATGAAAATATATGGTTATAAAGGTAAGTTTTTTTACCATTATCCTATGAAGGTAAACCAGAATAAAGAATTCATACTGCCTATTCTTTCTGAAGGTGCAAACCTTGAAGTAACTTCTGCAAACGAATTATGGCTGGTGAAGAAAATGTGGGAAGGCGGAAAGTTTAATTCGAAAATAAGAGTACTTTGTAATGGTCCGAAAACCGAACAGTACCTCGATCTTGTAGAAGAGTTGCGGGGAAAAGGAATGAACATTGTGCCCATTATCGAAGGATCAGACGAGATAGAAAGACTTTCAAAATACAAAGGAGACATAGGAGTAAGAGTAGATCTTGATATAAAAGCAGACACACACTGGGACAAAAAATTTGATCGTTTCGGACTTTCAGAGAAAGATATATTAACTCTTACAAAAATTAAAAATTTAAAAATTCTCCATTATCACTTAGGTTCACAGATTAAAACTCAGAAAAGTATTTTAGAAGGAGTGAAGCACGCCTTTTCTGTTTACGTGCAACTTCAAAAAACTCATCCTTCTCTCGACACACTAGACATTGGCGGAGGTTTTGGAGTTCCTTATGAAAAAAAGAAATTTTATACTGCCAAAGGAGTATCTAGCAAGATTATAAAGACTCTTAAAAATCTTTCCGAAAAAGCGGGTATACGACATCCAAACCTTGCAGTGGAATGGGGTCAGTATATAGTCGCTCCTGCTCAGATAACAATGTATAAAGTTCTTTCTGAAAAGGCGATACCAAAAGCAAATGCGAAAGCATGGTATATCATTGATGGAAGTTTTATGAATGATCTCAAAGACACCTGGGCAATACATCAAAAGTGGCATATTATACCGGCAAACAATATGCATGGAATGTTGAAGACTGTATGGCTGGCAGGCAGCACTTGCGACTCTGATGATAAGTATACAGCGGGAGGCAACTACATTCTTATGCCAAAGCTTCATGAAAATAAAGAACAACTAATGGCTGTATTTGATACGGGTGCCTATCAAGATGGACTTGCTTCTCACCACTGCCTACTTTCTTCTCCACTTAAGATCATAGCTCAGGACGGAATGATAAAAATAGCGAGGAAGCGCGAAAATGCAGAGTCGATCGGAAAACTCTTTGGTTGGACTAACGGCGATCATAAATAAATTATGAATAAAAAAATTATATTGGGAATTTTCGCTACCACTATTCTTTTGATAATTTTTTTCGGCACTTCTAAAAAAGAACAAACTCTCCCCTATGTTTATATAGCGGGGCAGAGTGTAAAAGTAGATTTAGCTGTTACCAAAGAAACTCAGGAGAAGGGACTTTCTGGACGAAGCGGACTTCATGAAGGAGAGGGAATGTTTTTTGTATTTGATAAGATAGGGAGGTATGATTTTTGGATGAAAGATATGCTTTTTCCCATAGATATAATTTGGCTGGATGCAGATAAAAAAGTTGTTTACATAGAAAAAAATGTGACAAACACCTCGCCTTTTAAAATTTATGGACCAAGTTTTGATACAAAGTATGTGCTCGAAGTTCCTGCAGGGTTTTCAGATAAATATGGTTTAAAGGTGGGCGATAGTGCGGATCTTGAAGAAGCCGCGCTTTAATGGACGATTGCGCGGCATGATTCCGCTGAATCAGAAAATCCCTCGCTTTTGGCGAGGGACTCTCATTTTTGGCAGGTATCTATAAGCCGAATTCTGTATGCTCCGACCGAGGTCGGAGCAGGTAGCAATTTATCTAGGTCCAGCATTACTGCGGGACTCAAGCGATTCTTCCCTCGGCTTCGCTCGGGACTAGTCCTGAGCTTGTCGAAGGACACGATCTTGCACAGAGGTAAGGGTTTAGCCGTTTCACTCTGGAGTTTCCCCCAGACTACCCCAAAGGGGCCTTAGCCTTTCGGCATCAGCGTCTCTGCTCGCACCTATGTATCACTACACACGGGGGTTACCCGCTACCATTCCCACCCTTTACAGGGCTCGCTGTGTTCGGACTTTCCTCTCCTCGATTTGTCAGAGTTTATCCTGAGCTTGTCGAAGGGTAGCTATCCAATACCTGCCTGAATATAGTACAATGCTTGCATTTTTATTTCAAGTATGCTACACTGTATTTGTGAGTGTAAGGGTGATCCTTGCATTTAACCGTAAACAACATAAGTGCCGCAAAACCCCGCCGCAAGGCGGGGTTTTGTTTTGTCTTATTTCCCTAAAAAGCCTTATTATGCTTTATTATATTTACATTAAGTTATATAATTATTGTATCTATGAGTTTAAAGCTTAAAATACTGTGCCTGGTAATAGCGCTGTTCGGAGGAGGTATTCTTTATACTGTTTTTCATTACGGCATTGATCCTGCTTTCCTTACAAGGTTGTCTTTCTATGAAAACCTCGCGAATCCTTACGTACGTATAGTAAAAGTTCCTGAGGGACTTCGTAAGGAAGAAGTGGCGGAAGTAGTAGCGGACAAGATGGGTTGGACTGAAGAAGAAAAGATTCAATTTATAAATGCGCATATTGCTTTAAATACTTCCAATCTTGAGGGGCATTATTTCCCCGATACATACTTTATAAATAAAGACGAAAACCCTACAGCTGTCTCTTCCGCTATGTTTAATGAATTTTCTAAAAAAGTAGAAAAAATAAAAAAACCGCAAAGTAAAAAAGCAGTCAGTCAAGAGACTATTGTAAAAATAGCTTCCATGATCCAGCGTGAATCAAATGGAAAAACTGACATGAAACTCATATCAGGTATTATCTGGAATAGAATTTTCAGTGGTATGAAATTACAAATGGATGCAACGCTCCAATACGCAAAAGGAAGTGAAGAAGATGGTTGGTGGCAACACGTAAATCCAGATGACAAGAAAATAGTTTCTTCGTATAACACTTACATTCACGGAGGATTGCCCCCAGGGGCGATCGCGAACCCAGGCTTAGCGGCGATTGATGCAGCTTACAATCCGCAAAAAACTAATTGCCTATTTTATCTTCATGATAAGAACAAGCAGATTCATTGCGCAGCTACCTACGAAGAACACAAAAAGAATGTAAGTAGATACTATTAAAAAGGTTTGCATTCCTATTAAAATAAGATAGAATATCTTTGTTATGGGCCGTTAGCTCATCTGGTAGAGCACCTCATTTGCAATGAGGGGGTGGCAGGTTCGAGTCCTGTACGGTCCACCCGAAAACAAAGTACTTGAGTACTTTGTGTCAGGACGAGAAAAGCTTTTTGCTGTTTTTATGGAATAAAAACCAATAAGCCATACTGGTCATGTAATGACCGAGACTCCTGTACGGTCCACCAAAAATGTCTTATAAATTTTTCAATAACTCCCTCTCTACTTGGCAGGCTATGTTTCAGACGATAGAAGAAGCGACTGAGTCGGTATATCTAGAGATGTATATATGGTTGCCGGATACGAAGGGCTTCGACTTTCTGAAGCTTTTGACGGATAAAGCGAAAAGGGGACTAAGGGTAAGGGTGGTGCTCGATTCTTACGGGAGTACCGGGTTTAGTAAAGAGTATGTAACCATGCTTAAAGAAAGCGGAGCAGAGATATTTTTCTTCAGCCGTTTTTGGCATAGGATTCACAGAAAGATATTGGTAGTGGATGAACGAGTGGCATTTATCGGGGGAGTAAACTTCCATGAAGAAGCGAGACATTGGGACGATCTTGCGGTCAAAGTAAAAGGGAAAATGGTAGCATCTATCATAAGTTCTTTCGCGAAAGTATACTCCGAGTGTGGAGGTAAGGATCCAATAATTTTATCTCGAAAAAAAAGGGTTATTCTCAATAAAACTCGTACTTGGCTGGTGGAGCATTTTCCTATAAATAAAAAAATGAGAATGAAGAAGATATACGTACAAAACATCGGACAAGCAGAAAAGAATCTCGTTCTCGTCACTCCTTATTTTGCGCCTAAGCATTGGTTCATCGCTCTGCTCCATCAGGCGGTTATCCGAGGGGTGGACGTAGAAGTAATAGTTCCCAAAAATACAGATAACTTTATGGCCGACCGAGTGGCGCGGTTCTTCATGTACAAGCTTTCTTTAGTGGGAGTTAAATTTTATCTTGAACCGCAGATGAATCATGCGAAGGTTATGATCATTGATGAAAAAGAGGGCCTAGTGGGCTCCCATAATCTGGATTTCTTATCTTTCGAGCTTAATTCCGAAGTGGGTATATTCTTTAAAGATATAGAAACTATTAAAAAGTTGTGCGAGATAGTAAGCAACTGGAAGAAAAAATCAGTGTTGTTTGAACCTGCTCTTTATCATCCAAAATTTATTGATTATGTGCTATCTCCTATCATTAGCCTTTTCACTAAAATCTTTTAACTACAAGCCTAGAAATACATACAGCTATTTGTCTTTTGGGCAATTTCTGCTAATATGGTTAATACATTCCGGGGTAGTTGAAATACGTTTAGTATTTCAAGGGCGGAGGCACGAAAGTGCCGAGCTGGGGTCGCAAGATTTTTCAGTAGAAAAATACTAGTGACCTGCGGTGTCCGCTGAGCTACTCTTGAGTAAAAATTCCGGGGTAGCTCAGCGGTAGAGCGGTCGCCTGTTAAGCGATTGGTCGTAGGTTCGATCCCTACCCCCGGAGCATACTAGAAAAAACATCTCTTTTAAGGGATGTTTTTTCATTTAACCCTTGTGTAGCAAAGTCTATTTTAGGTTCGAACTCTGGGAAATTCACTCTCATACCTTTTACTCCATCAATGAGTGCCTGTGTCGCTTTTGACCAAGTAATACAAAGGTTTTCTTCGTTCCAAACTAGGTTCGAACCCAGTGCAAAAAGTACCTTCCTTTTCTGGTCTAATGAGCCATTTTTGAGCACTTCTGCAATTGATTCAGAGAAACTAGCAATCTCATTTAACTTAGACATCCAATCAATTTCGTCAACACTTTTTTTCTTTGATACATGCCTGTAACGCTGTTCAATATCAGTAAGATCAGCATTGTATTCCTCATTAGTAATTTGTTGATTGCGGAGCATCGCACGTGCATGTAATTTTTCTTCAGAATACTTCTTCTTATCCTCTTCAATGTTTATTTCTGCAGTAAGAGCATCCTGAAAATCACCATCTTTAAGTTGATACAGATTATCCTTTGACCAATTAACAAGATCAGAGGAAAGAGGAAAATCAGAAATCGCAACAGAGATAAGTTTATCGGTTATCTTCTTCTCTGTAATAGATTTATATATCTGACGAGACTTTTTCTTACGATTATCGTAGTGATATGAATACTCCAAAAGTTTAGGAGAAACCATCTGAGAGATATCCGTGCCACACGTTGGGCACAGAGTAGAGTTGGTACAAGAAAACTTACGTTTACAATCACATATAACCTGTAATTTAACATCCTGAGCCAATACATGGCCCATAGGAGTCCTCACGAGACCAGAATAGAGCGTCTTATGATCCTGAACCTTAGGAAGAGAGTGTTGGCCAAGTAACCTCAGAATCTTCACATGTTCAGACTCGGTTATAATACGAGGCAAAGATTTATGAAGTTCATAACGTTCACCACCATAAAAGAAGAAACCTGCATAAATAGGATCCTTAAGAATCTCATAGATACGAGATCTCATAATAGGCATACCACCACTCTTACTTCGAACAACAGTGGTTAAGCCAAGTTCATCCACCGCATAATCATACAACTTGCCACCAGTGTAACCACCCTCAAGAAACTTTCTTAAAAGAAGATTAATCTTATTCAGACGAACCTTATCAACTTTCCATTTACGATTACCTTTCTCTTCAGACTTGTCGTTAAGAAAACCAAGAGAAGCGATACCGTGAGGAAAACCCATAGACGCTTTCTTGGTCTGACCACGCTTCACGTTCACAGAGAGGTCACGAACGAACTGATTAGCGGAACCAAACTCAACAGAGAGCATAAGAGTATT
>JBBRSF010000022.1:0-10043 GCA_038245685.1 Minisyncoccia bacterium | reverse complement strand
CGCATTGCGAGCTTTTACGCGAGCACTACTCAAAGATGCCATAACTACTGAAGACAGAAGGCTGATGATGGCAACAACCACCAAAAGTTCAATGAGAGTGAAACCTTTTGATTGTAATTTTTTAAAAATCATAAAATTACTAATGCCCAAGCTCAGGATGAATCTGGATCATATCTTGTAGTTGTGCCTTATCTTTATTCCCACTCGGAAAACCAAAAAATAAAAAGAAAGACGCTACCAGAGCCACCACCACAAATCCCAAAAGCACATATTCCGCTTGTTCTTGTTCTTTGATGGCTCCACCAGAAAGTTTAAAAATAAACTTTACCATTTTGGGAACATCGTTAGAAGTTGGAGCCGTTGGCTGCTTTGATTTTTGCTCAACACTCGCTTTTACCTCAAACTCTCGCAGCGCCACATTTATTTCTTGATTGCCTTCCAGTTCGTTCATAGATAAATTATATAATAAATTAAAAATAAACAACAGCAAGAGGTCCTTGGGGGGTTTAATGAAGTGAACTTACTTCTTTTTTGCTTCTTCTTCCTTTTTAAAAGGCATACCTAGAAGCTCAAAGAAAGCAGTACCTTCTTTTTTTGTTTTCGCTGAAGAAACAAGAGTGATAGACATGCCAAACACATCTCTGATATCTTCGTCAGCAGTTTCTGGAAATATCGTGTGTTCTTTTATTCCGATTGTAAGGTTACCGATCGAGTCTACGCCACTTCTCTTTATACCTCGGAAGTCTTTGGTTCTAGGAAGAGCGACATTAATAAGCTTCTCAAGATATGAGTACATCCTCTTGCCACGAAGTGTCACAATCACTCCTACCGGATCTCCTTGTCTGATTTTAAAAGAAGAGATAGACTGCTTTGCACCACGAAGCGCTGTCTTTTGTCCAGTTATCTTTGCTAATCGCTCGCCAATAGCTTCATTTTTATTCTTATCTTTTTTCACCATCGTCCCAGTACCGACATTTATTACGACTTTCTTCATACGCGGAGCTGCCATTACGTTTTTATAACCAAAAACACCTTTTATTTTTTCAAAAGTTTGCGCCTCTTTTTCTTTTACCGTTAAATGTTTTGCCATATGATTTAAACTTCTTGATTACTCTTTCTTGCAATTCGAACCATTTTATTCCCCACTTTCTTTTTTCCTATTCGTGTTCCTTTGCCAGTCTTCGGATCAAGGATCATCACATTTGATGCATGTATAGGCATAGACATATCTACCATACTTCCCTTTTCCCCGCTCTTGCGTGGTCGCTGGTGCTTCTTCATCATGTTAAGACCGTCGAGAACTATCTTATTCTCTTTAGAAAGAACTTTCACTATCTTTCCAGTCTTTCCCTTGTCTTTGCCGGCGATTATTATTATTTTGTCTCCTGTTTTTAGTTTCATTTGATTTTACGTATTATATTACTTCCTGCGCTAGGGAAATTATCTTCTGAAATCCTTTTTCCGCAAGTTCTCTTGGAATAGGACCAAAAACACGTCCCGCCTTGGGATCTTTCTTGCCTTTTTCTAAAATCACCACTGCATTATCGTCAAAACGAATATAGGAACCATCCTTTCTTCGAAATGCTCCACGTGTTCGGACGACCACTGCCTGATGCACATCTTTCTTCTTTATCATTTTTCGAGGGCTTGCCACCTTTACAGAAATTATCACAAGTTCTCCCAGAGTAGCATATCTCTTTTTTGAAGAGCCTAAAATCTTGAACACTTTGCCTACTGTGCCTCCTCCGTTATCTGTTATTTTTACTAAGGTTTCATTTTGAATCATAAAATTTGACTACTATGCTACTATTTTAAACTTTTTGTCCTTGGAAATGGGCCTTGTTTCGATTATTTCTACCTGATCCCCTATTTTATATTTATTCTCTTCGTCGTGTGCTTTATATTTCTTGCTTACTTTGTAGAACTTTCCATAAAGAGGATGCTTGATAAATCGGGAAACAGAAACAACCACAGTTTTCTGCATCTTGTCTGAAACAACCACACCCTTTAAGGTGTTCCCTTTTGTTTCTGTTGTTTCCTCACCTTCATTGGCATGTTTTTTTGAATGATTTGCCATGTTATTTTTTATTTTTATCTTTATTTATTTCCGTTAACGCTCTTGCTATTTGTTTTTTTATCCCTGCAAATTCTTTCACATTCTTAGACTTAGAACCCTCTCTTTTAAACATTTGTGTTCTAGACTCTTCTCGTAGCTTTGCAAGCTCTTTCCCTAGTTCTTCTTTCTTCATGCCTTTCAAATCTTCTCTTAAATTTTTCTTTTTCTTTGCCATATTATTGTTTATGTTCTCGAGAAATTATTCTTGTCTTAATCGGAAGCTTGGAACCCGCCTTTCTGAGTGCTTCGTGTGCTACTTTTTCCTCTGCTCCATCGACTTCAAAAATAATTCTTCCTGGAAGAACGTCGAAACAGTATCCTTGCGGATCTCCTTTTCCCTTTCCCATTCCTACCTCTGCTGCTTTTGCGGTAAACGGTCTGTCAGGGAAAATACGCACCCAGTACTTACCAGTCTTCGTTAGAGTTCTCGAGATAACTTTTCGAGCAGACTCTATCTGTTTAGATTTTACGCGAGCTTGGGACTCGGACTTCAAAGCATAAGAACCGAAAGCGATCTTGATGCCTCTCGTATCTGCAGTTCTAGACTTGGGATTGCTCCTTTGTGTCTGCCATTTTCTAAATTTTACTTTTTTCGGAATTAACATAAATACAATATAAAATATTAATCAGTCTTTGACTTATCTTCCTTTCCTTCAGCTTCTCCTGTACTAAAAGTATGTCGAGCGTTCTTCTTCTCGGCAAATATCTTTCCTCGATAAATCCAAACTTTTATTCCTATAACTCCATAAGAAAGGTTCGCTCGTTCTCTTTTGAAATCTATGTCCGCGCGGAAAGTCTGAAGCGGGATCGATCCACGCTTAAGCTCTTCCGTACGAGCAATTTCTGCTCCTCCTAATCGTCCAGAAAGAACGACTCTTGCTCCTTCTACGCCGTGGGCCTGCATAACTTTTTCTATAATCTGCTTGATTACTCGACGATAAGGCATTCTTTTTTCAAGGCCTTCGGCGATCATATAAGCAACGATAGCTGCATCTGCTTCAGGATTAGAAACTTCCATTATTTCAAGCTTAAAATCTTCCGGTCGGCCTAGTTTCAAGTGGTCCATCTTCTTTAAGATTTCTTCTTTTAGCTTGGTAGCGCCTTCACCATTACGGCCGATGATTAGTCCTGGGCGAGAAGTCTTGATGATAAAACGAGTAGCTTTTCGACTTCTTTCTATCTCGATACTTGAAATATACATACCACGTAATTTCTTTTCGAGATATTGCCGTATCAAAACATCCCCCTTCAAGTAGGTGACATATTTTTTAGGATCAGCAAACCAACGAGACTTCCAGTCTCGGAGTATGATCAATCTATGTGCATATGGGTGGACTATTTTACTCATGTTATATTTTTATATTTATTTGGATTCTTTGGTCTTAGCTACTTTTACGGTTTTTGGAGCCTTGGCTTCGGATTTTTTTGTGGGTTTTTTTGTCTTACCTATTTTTGCTGGTCTTGTTTCTCTTTCTCCTAAAAGTATACTCAAGTGGCTCGTTCTCTTATTTATCCGGTGACCACTCCCCATCGCTGCAGGCATCATTCTTTTCATGACTATTCCCTTATCAACACGAATTTCTTTAATGAAAAGATTTTCTACTTCCGCTCCCATTTGAGTTGCGTTGGCAACTGCGGACATCAGAAGCTTCTTGATCGGAAGTCCTGCTCGCTTTGCTAAAAAATCAAGCTCCGCAATCGCGGCAGAAACATTCTTGCCTCGAATGAGTCCTGCCACGAGGCGAACCTTTCTAGGTGACTGTCTGTAATTTTTCAAAAATGCTTTCATTTAATTTAATTATGGAAATAATTATTTCTTTTTTGCGTTCGCATCAGTTGCAGCCGCTGTGGCAGATTTAGCTTGTGTTATCTCAGCTTCTTTCTTTTTCTGTTCAAGCTCTTTCTGCATCTTTCCTCCGTGCTTCATGAATTTCTTGGTCGGAGAGAATTCGCCGAGTCTGTGTCCTACCATGTCTTCGGTAACCAATACTTCCACATGAGTCTTTCCATTGTAAACGCCAAAAGTAAATCCGAGCATTTCAGGAGAAATCATACATGCCCGCTTCCAAGTCTTTACCATCGGTGTTTGTAGCGCGTTCTTGCCGGCAATCTTTTTTAAGAGCCTTTCATCGATGTTTAGTCCTTTTTTGATTGATCGTGTCATAAAAAATAGCTCCTACCGAGCTTGGATTCATAATAGCAAATTAAGGAATAATGTCAAATTAGGCAAAAAAAACGGGGCGCTCGAACAGTGGATTAGACTGGAGCTGCCCCGAGGTGGGTCCTACGCTTTCGCGCAGGGATAAAACCGATAGCAGATTTGATATTGAACAATGGTCCAAATCCTTCTTGCTATGGCTTGGCGGGAGTGGGACCAGCGAATGTTCCCGGATCCCTGGATCTTTTTTGGTGCCCTATTTCTAGGCCACCAGCTACTTGTGACGCTCGAGGGACGAATTCACCTTACGATGAATGTGTGGCTTGACTACTCGACGTTTGAGCAATTTCTCCCCCTAGCGTATGTTGCGGTTGTTGCGACGGTACTGCCGCTTCTTGCGGGCAGATTCGCGCTTCTTCTGCATGCTCGCACCCCCTTTTCGTAGACTTCGAACCAAAGCTCGGTCTACTGATTTAATGAGAATTTCTGAGTGCTTTGAGATAGATTCTCCACTCTGCACGCTTAATTCTCATTCTTTGTAACCGATGTCGAATCTTGTGGCACATGTAGATACCATTCCTTCTGATCTCTTTAAGGAACTGGAGATCTAGAGTAACTATACGCCGTATGAAAAATAATGCAATAATATGAATAAAAGAGAAAGGACGCTCAGCCGAAGCCAAGCGTCCCTGGGCGGAGTGGTTTGGGCCACTCCAGATGGGTGTAGGATCACGATAAATCGAGATCCTAGATATCGTGCCCCTTACGGGCCACGATTCATGATGAAGAACTAGACCTCTTCTTCAAGAGCTGCGCGTGCAGCTTGTGCTTCACGTCGAACATTGGTGCGACGTGCAGTTTTTCCGCGTCCTCGCCGAAGACGGCGGAGGTGGTTCTTTCGAGACATGCTTTCTCCTTTCCACAAGTTGTATAGCATACAGCTTGCTGTTTTTTCCAAGGATTCATCCAGCGTTGGCGTTGTAAGTCGACTTTGCTCGAGTGAGTCGACGTCTTTCTGTCCGACGACTATTCCCCATTCGCTGATGAATCTTCAGAAATTTCTTTTTTTTGTGCCGCCTAGAAGTATGGCCCACTATTTGTACCTCCTATACCAATATATCACACATATTATAAAATGCAATGTCAAGATGTTAATAAAAGAAAAGAAAAAATCCCCCGCCAGAAGGGTGGGGATTTTTTGAAAACTTTTATTTATTCTTTCCAGTCTTTCTGCGAGAGACGATGAATACGTTTGAGTATTTTTTCGGACCGCGGGTCTTCCTTCCTCCTGTAACTTTACCCCACATAGTCTTTGGTCGCTTCGTACCTCGTCCTTGTCTTCCTTCGCCTCCTCCGTATGGATGATCGACAGGATTCATGGCTGTTCCTCGGACTGTTGGTCTGATTCCTTTCCAGCGGGATCTTCCTGCCTTACCATAATTTTCCAAGTGATGTTCTTCGTTTGAAACTGTTCCTACGCAAGCGTAACATTCTTCGTTTATCTTTCGTATTTCAGTCGAAGGCATTTTGATATTTGTATAACCATCCGCATTTGCAACAACTTGCGCGAAGATTCCCGCAGATCGTCCGATCTTTGCCCCTCCCATGGGCTTTAATTCTATATTATATACAAATGTTCCGACTGGGATATTCTTAAGAGGCAATCTATTGCCTGGAGTAAGGTCTGCTTTTGGAGAAACGACAAACGTAGTCCCCGGCATAACTCCCTTCGGAAGAACTACGTATCTCTTTTCGCCATCCTTGTAAACAGCAAGGCCTATAAATGCGCTTCTGTTTGGATCGTATTCCACAGATTTTATCTTGGCAGGAATTTCTTTTTTATTATACAAGAAATCAACTTCGCGATATAAGCGCTTGTGTCCACTACCTTTATGACGCATGGTGATGCGGCCTTGGCTGTTGCGTCCGACAGAACGGCGAAAACCGTGAGTAAGAGACTTAGTAGGAGTAGATGTAGTCAAAACCCCTCGGTAACTTACGTTACTCATTTGTCTCCTTGATTTACTTGTAGGTTTGTATGTTTTCATTTGATTTAATTATGGAAATTATACGAAATCTATCTTATCTCCAGGCTTGAGATATACCATCGCTTTCCTGCTGCCACCACGGACTCCGGCACGGCCCTTTGACATTATATTTTTTCTTTTCGTATTGATAACATTTATCTTTACTGGTTTTACTTTATATAGTTCGAAAAAAGCTTTTTTAAGCTCTGTCTTATTTGAAGCAGAAGTGATATCAAAAGTGTAAACATTATGCTCTAGAGCATTGCTTACTTTTTCTGTGATTCTTGGATTTTTAAGTATGTGTGTGTTCATGTGATTTTGTTTTATACCTGGTACGATTCTGGTGAATCGAATTATGTCGCGCAATTGTCCATTGAAGCGCGGCTTTAATTATCCTCTACTTTCTAAAAATTTCAACGCTTCCGCAGGATTCTCTATCAAAAGATATTTGTGATTGAGCACGTCCATAGGATTTAAATTCTTCAAGAAAACTAATTCTAGTTGTGGAAGATTTCTGTATGTCTTTTCAGTTTTTTCATTTCGTTCAGACAAAGCTGTAAGCACGCGAGCTCGCTTTGAGTTCGCAAGTGGCTTCCAACCGGAAGCTTTTGATAACTTTTCAGCTACAAGCATTGCAGACTTAGTTTTTATTGCATCAAGGGCTAGCGTATCCACAAAAAGTATTTCTCCGTCTTTTAGCTTCTTAGAAAGGACTGAGAACAAGGCTTGTGCTCGCATTTTCTTCGAGATCTTTCGCTTGTAGTTCTTTTCTGCAAGAGGACCGTGAGTTACTCCTCCGCCTACCCAAATAGGAGATCGGGATGACCCGTGTCGAGCTCGTCCTGTTCCCTTTTGCTTCCATGGTTTCTTTCCTCCTCCACGAACTTCACCGCGGTCTTTAGTGTCAGCTGTTCCGGCTCGCTTATTGCTTTTCATGCCTTCTACTACCTGATGCACTAAGTCAGCTCTCCACTTCGCAGCAAAAACCTTGGCTGGAAGATCAATAGTGCCCGCTTCGGCGCCTTTTTGGTTATATATTTTTGCTTGCATTTTTGCTTCCATATAATTTATTATCTCTGTATTATTTCAACAAGAGTTCCTTTTCGTCCTGCAATAGCGCCTTTTACAAGCATCATGCTGTTTTCTTTATCAATAAAAACTACTTCGAGGTTTTTCTGGGTGATTCTATCAGAGCCCATTCTGCCTGCCATTCTCATACCTTTTGGAACGTGCGTTCGAAGACCACCTCCGATAGATCCAGGTTCTCGCTCTGAGTGTTTCTGTCCGTGAGTTCGAGGTCCTCCCGCAAATCCGTGTCTCTTCACAACACCCTGAAACCCTTTACCCTTGGAAACACTAGTGACAGTAATCTTGTCCCCTGCTCTAAAGGCGCTTACGTCTACCACGTCTCCTTCTTTCAAATCTGAAGTGTCAGTGGGCTTGAGGCGAAATTCTTTTAGGGTCTTGTAGAATGCTCCTTTCATGGCACCAGCTCGGCCCCTAGTAACTCTTTCTTTCTTCTGTACACCTCCTCCTACTTGAACAGAATTGTATCCATCATTTTCTTTACTAAATATGCGAGTAACGGTAATAGGAGCCACAGACAATATAGTCACGGGTGTTACGTTACCGTCTTCGGAAAAATACTCCGCCATATTCTCTTTTGTTCCTAAAATGAATTTCATTCCGTTTAGAAGCAGGTCGCGGTCACATTACCGAAATTTTGCTTAATTAAATTTTTAATACTTTTTGTTTTCATAACTTTTTTCTTTACTGCGACCACGGCTTCTAACGGGATTCATATCCTTAACCTACAACATCTTTACATCGATATCCACTCCAGAAGGTAGCGAAAGATTAGTAAGAGCCTCCACGGTCTTTGGATTCGGGTTTTTGATGTCGATCAGTCTCTTATGCACTCTTATTTCAAACTGTTCTCGGGAGTTTTTATAAATAAAAGATGCGCGATTAACTGTGTATTTTTTTATTTCAGTTGGCAATGGCATAGGACCCACTATTTCAGCATCGTAGCGAAGCGCTGTGTCCATTATTTGCTTAACAGAGGCGTCCAATATCTTGCTTTCGTAAGCACGAACTCGGATTCGAAGAACTACTGCTCCTTCAGCTGCTCCGGCTTTCTCCTTTTTTAAAGAAGCTTTAGCGCGAGGTGCTTTACTCGAAGCGGCCTTTGGCTTTTTAGTTTTTTTCTCTGTTGTTGTCATTGAACTTTGTTTGATTTAATCTAACTTCCTCGCTTACCCTAAGATCTTGGTTACAACTCCGGCGCCTACTGTCTTACCTCCTTCTCGGATTGCGAATCTCTGTGCTTCTTCGAGCGCAACAGGGGTTACAAGCTTAACGGTTATCTTTACAGTATCTCCAGGCATAACCATCTCAGTTCCTTCTGCAAGAGTAACATCTCCAGTCACATCCGTAGTTCGGATGTAAAACTGGGGCTTGTATCCCTTGAAGAATGGGGTGTGACGTCCACCTTCTTCTTTTTTCAAAACATAAATTTCAGCTGTAAAGTTATCATGAGGAGTAACTGTTCCTGTTTTTGCAAGAACCTGTCCTCGAGTGATGTCTTCTTTCTTAAGACCTCGGAGAAGTATCCCAGCATTGTCGCCTGCCATACCTTCCTGCAAGTTTTTGTTGAACATTTCAATACCAGTAACAGTCGTCTTCTGGGTTGGCTTGATTCCAACGATTTCCACTTCTTCACCGACTTTGACTATTCCTCTTTCGATCTTACCGGTTACAACTGTACCTCGGCCTTCGATAGAGAATATATCTTCAACTGGCATAAGGAAAGGCTTGCTAACATCTCGTTCAGGAACTGGAATATAAGTATCGAGAGCATCTACAAGATCCATAACCTTCTTTGCCCATTCGTCATCGAGAGATTTTGCTTCAAGAGCTTTAAGAGCAGATCCTCGTATTACTGGAGCGCCTGCGCCATCAAATCCTTGCTTTGTAAGCAATTCACGGATTTCTTCTTCGACAAGGTCGATCATATCTTTATCATCCACCATGTCGCACTTGTTTAGGAAGATTATTATCTTTGGAACTCCAACCTGCTTCGCAAGCAAAACGTGTTCTCGTGTCTGAGGCATAGCACCGTCAGTAGCTGCGACTACAAGAATAGCACCGTCCATCTGAGCGGCACCTGTGATCATGTTCTTAATGTAGTCAGCGTGTCCAGGAGCGTCGATGTGTGCATAGTGACGAGCGTCAGTAGCATACTCGTTGTGAGAAATGTTAATAGTGATTCCTCGAGCCTTTTCTTCCGGAGCATTGTCGATCTGGTCAACGCCTCGAAGTCGAACTGTCTTTCCTGCCATATTAAGCACATGCAAGATTGCTGCGGTAAGGGTAGTCTTTCCATGGTCAACGTGACCGATGGTGCCGACGTTTATGTGCGGCTTATCTCTTTTAAATTCTTCTGCCATAATTTTATATTGGGCTAATAATTAAAACAAAACGTGCGAGAACCAGCCGCTTTGGCCTAATTACTAACAAATTAACTAATAAATTCCGCTTGTAGACGGCAAAAACATAATAAAAACCGCAAAAAGTGCAGTTAGATAGATACTATCAGATTTTAAAACGTTGTCAAATCGACATATTGCAATCCGTCCTATCTTTTGTTCATTGTGTCACTTGTTATGAATCCGTCATCCATAGTAATGGTTCGATGAGCCAAACTTGCATACTGTGACTCATGAGTAACCATGATTATAGT
>JBBRSF010000021.1:0-10168 GCA_038245685.1 Minisyncoccia bacterium | reverse complement strand
ATTTGCACTCATGGTTAAGAAAGCTCCTTTTTCGGTTGTTTTCTTGATAACATCAACACCTATCACCTCATCGTTTTTACCAACTTTAATTCCACTTACTCCGCCGGCAGTCCTGCCCATTTCACGCACATCCGACTCTTTGAATCTTATGGATTGTCCTTCGGCCGTAGCGATCATGACTTCATCACCTTTTTCGGTGACTAGGGCAGAGATCAGTTGGTCGTCTTTATCGAGCCTGATAGCAATGATTCCGCTTCTTCTAACATCCTTAAAGCTCTCTGAAGTCATTTTCTTTGCCGTTCCGCTTTTTGTGACAAGCATAAGAGAAGATGCTGTTTTCCCTAAGTCTTTCGGCATGGCAAGAATCGAAGTAACTTTTTCTTCTCCGCCCAGTGCTAAAAAATTCATTATAGATTTTCCTCGCGTCGCACGTCGTCCTTCGGGGATATCATACATCTTCATCTGATAAACTTTTCCTAAGTTAGTAAAGAAAAGTAAGTTGCTATGAGTAGAACCGGATACAAGCATGGTCACGAAGTCTTCTTCTTTGGTTTCTAGATCTATGACCCCCACGCCCCCTCTTTTTTGAGAATGGTATTCGGCAGGATCAGTGCATTTCACATAGCCCCCAGCAGTAAGGACCAGCATAGTTTCTTTTTCTGGGACTAAATCTTCATCGGAAATTTCTTTCACTCCACCTTTGACTATTTTTGTCCTGCGTTCATCGGCATACTTATCTCGGATTTCTTGGAGTTCCGAAGAAATGATCTTTAAGATTTTTTTCGAGCTAGATAAAAGTTCTTTCATTTCACTTATGAATTTCTGCTTTTCTGCCAACTCATCTTCTACGGCTTTTCTTTCGAGGCCGGCCAACTTTGAAAGCTTCATTTCTAGTATCGCCGTAGCCTGAAGTTCAGAGAATTTAAATTCTTTCATCAAATTCACTTTTGCAATTGCGGAATTTTTGGATCCACGGATTATGGTGATAACTTTATCTATCTTATCTAACGCCTTTTTTAGGCCGAGAAGTATATGCTCCCGCTCTTCTGCCTTACGAAGATCATATTCTGACCTTCTGCGGACTACTTCTTTACGATGATTAATGAACTCAGCCAGAATGGATTTAAGCGAGAGGGTTTGTGGAACTCCGTCGACAAGAGCAACCATATTAAAATTGAAATTCGATTCGAGTTGAGTATTTTTATATATATAATTTAAAACTTTTTCCGGATGCGCGCTAGATTTTAAATCAATCACCACGCGAATATCGCTCGTCGATTCATCGCGAAGACCTTTGATACCTTCTAGTTTTTTTTCTTGCACTAATTCCGCAATACTCATGATAAGGTTTGCTTTATTTACCCGAAAAGGAATAGAGGTGATTATGATAGAAAAATTACCATCTTTTTGTTCTATTATTTCTGCTTCCCCACGACAAACTACCCCTCCGCGACCAGAACCATATGCATGAAGCATATCTTTATAACCGTAGGCGATGCCTCCAGTCGGAAAGTCAGGTCCTTTTATGAATTGCATCAAGTCTTCTGTCGTACTTTCTTCCTTATCGATCAGGTGCATAGTCGCGTCCAAAACCTCTCCAAGATTATGTGAAGGAATATTTGTAGCCATTCCCACTGCGATTCCCAAAGTTCCGTTCAAAAGAAGTGACGGAACGCTGGAAGGAAAAACTATTGGCTCTTTGCGAGTCTGATCATAGTTCGGTCGGAAATCCACTGTCTCTTTTTCAAGATCCCGAAGAAGCTCGCTCGAGATCTTCGACATCTTTGCTTCGGTATAACGCATCGCAGCGGCATTGTCTCCATCTATAGAGCCGAAGTTTCCTTGTCCTAGGACTAGAGGGTATCTGTAAGAAAATTCCTGCGCCATCCCTACCATAGAATCATAGACCGCAGTATCACCGTGAGGATGATACTTTCCGAGCACATCTCCGACTACGGCAGCCGACTTTCTAAAACGAGCTGATGAGGTAAGACCAAGTTCATTCATAGCAAAAAGAATCCTGCGGTGGACCGGTTTAAGCCCATCTCGCACATCTGGAAGCGCACGGGAAGTGATGACGGACATCGCATAAGCCAGATAGGACTCCTTCATCTCAGTGACCACATCTACGGGAAGGATGGTATCGATTCGTGACTCTTCAGTTGGTTCTTCTTTAGAATTTTTTGCCATAAATTATGTTTCTTTAAAATTCGTGTAATTATTTACTGATTAAGGGCTGCATTCGGTGTTGCGATACTCTGGTATCCTCCTATAATATTATCCTTAAGAGCAGAAAGTGGTTGTAACTCTTGAGCATTTAGTGCCTGATGGTCATCGCTGGTTATTTTCGTTCCAAGAGAATATATCCAAAGTAAAACAAGAATCCCTCCAGCTATAAATGTAGCCACATGTAAAATATGCCTTTTTACATGTTCTGGTTTTCTTCTGAGCTTTTTTATATGATGAATTATTTTTTTCATACTGCTTTCAAAACTATAACTTCTCCTTCTTTATTTTCCAAATCTTTCCTCTTTAGAGTAAGCTTATCTATTACTTCTGCTTTTTCTTCGCCTAATTCTTTTAAGAATGCTTTTAGTGATGCATCGTCATAATCCATCGGTATAATTAATTTGGGTTCTAGCGTCGAGGCAAGCTTTGCCGCAGATTTTGCATCAAGCAGGCCATTTCCTCCAACCGGCACAAAAAGAATATCTGGACTATTTATCGCCTCTCTTGAATCTTTGGAAAGTTCTCCTTCTCCGAGAGCACCGAGAAAAGCAATATTAATACTATCAACTGAAAATACATAAATCGTATTGATATATTTTTTGGATCCAATAACTGAATTTGAAATAGCGCCTTTGATGAAAATTTCTTTGACTTCGTAGTCTCCCGGACCACTTATCACAAAAGGCACACGCTCGCCATGAGAAAGCTGTTCGACTCCGTTGTAATCAGGGTGGTTTGTGGTAACTAAGGCTATATCGGCACCAAAGTGTGCATTTATGCCTGTTTTTGAAGCTTTACTTACTGGGTTAAAAGCGAGAGTCATCTCCCCTTGTCCGATCTTGAAAAACTGCTTGCCGAAATATGTGATTATCATTCTACATATTATAGCATTTTCTGGAGTAAAAAACAAAATAAAATCTTTATTATAAAACTAGAATTTCTCCTTAAATACTTGCAATTTTAATAAATTATAGTACTATAAAAATACAACTGAATTAAATATTAAAAGCATGGATTTGGGGTAACCCTGATAAAGCACAAGGCTAAATCAGAACCTAAGCCTTATATCCGCTTCATATCTCGTATGGCGGATGTTTTAATTTAGAAAAGAATTAATAATATGGATAAAGACATGCCTGCGCATGTAGGAGAAATAGTAAGTGAAAATTTAGTATTAAACTCAATCACAGATAGAAGCGCTAACCGACCTGAAGTAGATACGCTCGTAGAAGGACCAGTAATATTAGTGCAAAAATCTTCGGTGTATGTAGACCTTTCCCCTTTTGGAACGGGTATTATTTACGGCCGAGAATTCATAAACGCTAAGGATGTAATAAACAAGATTAGCCTTGGTGACATCATTAAAGCAAAGGTTGTTGACGCAGAAAACGAAAACGGCTATGTAGAGCTTTCCCTAAAAGAGGCAAAACAGGCACTAGCATGGAGCGAAGCGGAAAAAGCCATCAAAGGAAAAACTATCTTGAACCTAGAAGTCAAAGACGCGAACAAGGGAGGACTTATCCTAGAGTGGCAAGGCATCCAAGGTTTCTTGCCTGCTTCCCAATTAAAATCAGACCACTACCCTCGAGTACTTGATTCAGATAAAGACAAAATATTAAAAGAGCTCAAAAAGCTTGTCGGAGAAAAGATCTCGGTTATGATCATTTCTACCCTTCCGAAAGAAGGCAAACTTATTTTCTCTGAAAAAGATAACAATCCTGAGGAAAAGAAAGAGATACTAAGTAAATACAATATCGGAGATAGTCTCGACTGCACAGTCGCCGGCATAGTTGACTTCGGAGTATTCTTGAAGCTGGAAGACGGACTCGAAGGGCTTGTGCATATATCAGAACTAGACTGGGGACTTGTAGAAGACCCTCGAACTATGTTTAAGGTGGGAGATAAAGTAAAAGCAAAAGTTATAGAAATCAAAGATGGCAAAATATCTCTTTCTACAAAGGCCCTAAAGGAAAACCCTTGGAAAGAGTATGAAGGCAAACTTAAAAAAGGAGATATCATCAAGGGAGTAGTCATAAAATACAACAAGCACGGAGCGCTCGTATCTATCAAAGAAGGAGTAGCAGGACTTGTTCACAATTCTACTTTCCCTACCGAAGCCAAGCTTCGAGAGAAATTGGAACTAGGAAAGAATTATAACTTCCAGATCACTTTGTTCGAACCAAAAGAACACAAGATGACCTTGATTCATTTAGAATAAATACTAAAACTTGAATACAAAAAATCCCGCCATTAAGCGGGATTTTTTGATTGTATAGTTTTAACTCACGGCTAAATTCTGTGAATCAGAATCGCCTATATTTTTCATTATAGAGATTACTTGTTCTGCGTACTTAGGAATTATCGAAGGCGGATTGTATGCATGCAAGATTTCAAGAGTAGTTTTATTATCGTAGTGAACAGCGGTCTTAGGATTATTACCTCCGAGGTTTCTAGCAACTGTCTCAATAGCTTCTTCGTCAGATTTGAATCCCACCTTACAAGAAGCCCATCCGAAAGCATTGTGCTTTACCTTAATACAGGCAGCTCGTCCTCCAGTAGACTCTCGGACGGATATAGCAGGGAGAAGTCTCCAGTCTAAATCGTTCTTATCAGCCTCCAGTACCATTTTCTTTCCCATACCTTTAAGTGGCATGTTATGGTCCTCGTAATAAGAGTCGATCGCTGCCGCTTTAGCATCGAGCTCGACTTGATCTAAGGCCGCAGTATCGTTTGAGCTATTAGCCTGTGCAATCATAGCCTGATTAAGAGCTAGGGTGCCAATGGCTTCAATATTCATTTTTTTCGCTGATACGTTATGCGATACCGGACCCACTTGTGCGCCCCCTAAAGAGAGCGACACAGCCATGGTAGGCAATAAAACTAATGACTGCGCAAAACGTATAATGTTATTTTTTTTCATGGTTTTAAAAGGCCTTAAACTAAAAAACCCTTATTCATAAGGCTTTCGCCTATATAGTAAGGATGTATCTATATACTAGCATATTCCTATTAAAAAGTCAATAGTTAAACAATACTTTTCCCATATGTCAAATCAAAAAAACCTTATATTATAAGGCTATATTAGACTACCCCCATTGACGAATTTAGCTAAAAATTGGATAATATAGACCTGTGGGTAACTTCTAGACAACCTTAAAGACTACTTCCGCGACTTTGTAGGCTTCCCCTGCTCCCATGGTCACAAAAACGTCCTTTTCTCCCCAAGTCATCTTCCGAAAACACGCTTCTGCAGCGGTAAAATCAGCAAAAGCTACGGCCTCTCCCCTATGCAAGCGTATTGCTTCAGCCAATTTCTCACTGGAAACACTCGGGTCAGGACTTTCCCGAGCAAAGTATATAGGCAATAGAAACACATTATCAGCTTGGTCAAAGCATTCTGTAAAATCCTCAAACAAGGCCTTGGTACGCGAGTATAGGTGGGGCTGAAACAACACATGGATATGTTTCTCCCCCTTTGGATACAATTCTCGTAAAGCTTCTAAGCTGGCGCGAACTTCAGTAGGGTGGTGAGCGTAGTCGTCGTATATGATAGTTCCTTCTGTGGTCTTGCCTATCTTTTCCAGCCTTCTCCATGTCCCCTGAAATCCTGCAAGAGCTTTTTGGGCAATTTCCTCTTTTATTCCGAGCATCTCTGCTACCGCAAGGCTCGCTGCCGCGTTCATCCTATTGTGAACACCGGGAACAGAGAGTTTGGGAACTTTTTCAAGATAACTTTCGTAGCTAGTGACTCCGTGTTCACTTTGTTTGATGAATTTATCAAAAGTCTCTTTTATCTCGTCTAAATTTTTGTATGTTTCAAAGTGATCGGTCTCAGCATTGGTAACCACGCCGATAAAGGGGTGAAAATTTAAGAGGTGTCTATTGAACTCATCAGCCTCTACTACTAGATATTCTCCCTTTCCTTCTCGAAAATTGCTTCCGAACTTTTTTACAAAAGATCCTACTATAACTGTGGGGTCGAGACCTGCCTCTATCAAAACTTCAGCCACCATCGCTGTGGTAGTAGTCTTGCCGTGAGTGCCCGAGATAGCTATAACTTTATATTCTTTTGCAATTTCTCCTAACGCTTCGAAATAACTCAAGACTGGTTTGCCAGTTGCTTTAGCTTGTGCAATTATCTCCGGTCCACGATAAGGCCAAGCATCGCTATATACATACAAATCAGCTTCTGGGATTTCTTTTAAGTCCTTTAGAAAGATAATACGAACGCCTAGCTCCCGAAGTGGATCCAGAGTCTTAGGACTGTCTTCGTCGTTCACCCCGGTTACCTCTATTCCTCTCGAAATCGCCATTTTGGCCAATGCTGAAATCCCTATTCCGCCGATGCCGATAAAAAATATTTTCTTAATTTTTGATAAGTCTAATTTTTCCATATTATTTCTTTTATTTTATGGACTTAACTGCTTTCATAAACTCTTCTCCGCGGTCATATTCATTCTTGAACATGTTAAATGAAGCAAAAGCAGGACTAAAGAGTACGATGTCACCCGAAACTGCTTCCTTCATGGCTTCTTTCACCGCACCCTTCATGTCGTTTACTTCGACGACGTTAAATTTTTTCATATCTAGTTTCTCCCCTCCCGAGCCCGGCAACATTATAACTTTCTTAGTTTTTTTCGGTATTTCTATCTGTAGATTTTTTATATCTAGTCCTTTGTCCATTCCGCCCATTATGAGTATAACTTTTTTATCGAAAGAATTGAGCGCAGCCAAGGTTGCCTCAGGTGTTGTCGAATTTGTATCGTTATAAATACGCACTCCATTTAACGATCTGACTAGCTCAAGTCTCCCCTCTATCGCCTCGAATTTTTCCACTGCCTTTTTAATGACATCTTCTTTAACTTTTAAAATAAGCGCGACTTCTCTCGCGATCGCTATGTTTTCAATATTATGCGCGCCTAAAAGTTTTATGCGAATGTTTTTTGGGAGTTTTTTAGGATTTACGTTTATTATTTTCGCTTTTACGTCTTTGACTTTACCTTTCATGGAAGGACCGAGAACTAAAATATCTTCTTTTTTTTGATATTTGTATATATAGGATTTGTCGCTAAAATAGCGCTTCATGGCTTTACTTGTGGTGAGCCCAGCCGAACCATAATAATTCATGTGATCAGGCATGAAGTTCGTAAAGACAGATATGTGGGGAGATATCTTAGCTTCCCCGAACCCTTGCAATTGCCACGAAGAAAGTTCAAAAACTACCAAATCCCAATCCTTTACTACTTTTAAAAGTGGCAGGGCGGCTGTGCCTTTGATATTCCCTCCTAGATATACACTCATACCTGACTCTTTTAACATCTGATATATAAGGGTTGCCGTGGTAGTTTTACCGCGTGTGCCTGTGACTCCTATGATCATTACTTTCGGAGCGAGTTTCGCAAACAAAGACTCGTCCATCTCTATCGGAATTCCTTTACCATCGGCATATTTTATATAAGGAGAATCAAGTGCCACGCCTTGACCCTTTAAAACAAAATCACAACTATCAAAATCTTCATATCTATGCTCGCCTAAAACAAACTTTATATTTTTATATTTTCGGAGCTTTTCAAGCGACGGCCTGAGCGCAGTCGAAGGCTTGAGATCAGTCACTAATACCTCCGCACCGCATTCTGCTAGAAAAACGATGTCACCTAGTCTCTTGCCTAAGAGACCTAAGCCTACCACAGTAACTTTTTTATTCTTAAAAAATTCAATATAGTTTGGAAAATCTCCCATGAAATTATCTTAGCACATCTTCGGTCTGAGAGGAGTAAGCCTGTATATATTCTTCCATGTCATCAAAATGATGCTTTATGGCATTTATTTCCTGATAGTCTTCATGTCCTTTTCCTGCACAAAGTATCACATCACCTTTCTGCGCAAGGAGCACGCTTCGGAGTATGGCTTCTTTTCGATTCGAAATTATAGTTACTTTTCTAAGCTCTTCGGGAGATAAGTCGGTTTTCATCTGCTCGATAATTTTCTCTGGGTCTTCATTGCGAGGATTATCAGATGTGAATATTGCAATATCCGAAAGCATGGCTCCGATTTTCCCCATTATCGGCCGCTTCAATGGGTCGCGATCTCCTCCGCACCCAAATACAGAAATAAATCTACCCCCCGACGGCTTCACTTCTTTTATTGCTAAAAGTATTTTTTCGAGCGCGTCCGGAGTATGCGCATAGTCCACGACCACTAACACGCCCGTCGGTGACATAAAATGCTGGAATCTTCCTCGAGGAGGTTCTATCTTTACTATTACCTTATTTACCTTATCTTTGTCGAAACCGAGGAGACGGCAAACACTCCAAACAGCCAAAAGGTTATATGCATTAAATTTTCCTAAGAGCTTGGATTTAACCTTATTGTTATTTATAGAGAGAGTTAATCCTGCAAAATCCATTTTTAATATCTCTCCATGAAAATCTTCCTTGCCCTTGAACCCGTAAAAGATATTCTGCGCTTTTATTCCTTCAACCATATCTATGCCGTATTCATCGTCTGCATTTGAAAGAGCAAAGGCTCCCTTGGGTAGCATTTGGAAAAGTTTCTTTTTTGCTCCGAAATAATTTCCGATACTTCTATGATAGTCTAAATGATCATGCGTGAGATTAGTAAAAACACCCCCGGCAAATCTTATACCAGCGACTCTATTCTGATCAAGCGCATGAGAACTCACTTCCATAAAGACATATTCGCAACCACTCTCTGCCATTTCATTCAAAATTTTATGCAGACTTATAGGGTCAGGCGTAGTGTGCGTCGCCGGTCTCCTTTCTCCATTGATTATGTTTTCTACAGTTCCGATAAGTCCTGCCCTATATCCTAGAGCAATTGCAACTTCGTAGAGGAGGGTGGTGGTGGTGGTCTTTCCGTTTGTTCCCGTCACCCCGACTACTTTCATCTTCCCCGACGGATGCCCATAAAAATGCATGCCCGCCAAAAGAGTTATCAGCCGTCTTTTTAATTTTAGATTTTTAAAAATGTTTGTCATTTAAGTTTATGTTCTTAGACTGCGGAGATTTCTAGAGAAGAGTATAGTTTTCATTTTAATACTAATTATCTATCCAGTACCTGCGTATTAAGTGTCCGTAATATTCAATTTTATTTTCTAAAATTCCCCCATTTTTCTCAATTATTTTAGCAGAACCCATATTGTCATCAGCACAAGTAACTAAAATCCTCTTAATTCCTAATTCTTTGGCCTTGTGTAATCCTAGCTCTAAAATTTTTGTACCATATCCTTTTCCCCGCTCCGATGGTCGGATTCCATAGCCAATATGACCTCCTTTTTTTAGTAATTCTTCATTTAATGTGTGTCTTATTTTTACCCACCCTATTAATCTGTTTCCGGCCATTAACCACAGTTCTGACTGGGGAACTCTTCCTTCGGGTAAATTTACTCCGAGCTCCTTATCATTAAGATAAGCAAGAAATTTACTGAAATCTTCTCCGGGTGTACTTATAGAAAAATGTCCCTCTTTATCTTCAGCCTGAAATTCTTGAACAGCTTCAATAAGCTCTTTCTTAAAATCCTCCGTTGGTGCAACTAATTTTATATCATTAATTTTTTCCAGGTTCTCCATACATTTCTTTTTTTATCTTTTCTAATTCTTCAATAACTTTCGGGTCAATGATCAATGTAAAGCGCTTCATTTCTTTGCCTTCTTTTACTACATCTTCCATAAACATAATAAGCGGCCGAGCATACCAATATTTCCCCAATTTATAAGCTCTGGATTCATATATGGGCTGATAAATTACAAAAAAACTATCTGGGTCAGTGCCTTCCATTTCCGTATGCCAAGCCACATTTAAAACCTCATAGGCATAATTATTTATACTTCCCTTTGGATCATGTTTATAATGATAATAAAATCCTTTTTTTGGTTCTTGCATATTATTTTTTCTTATTTCCCCACTTTTGATGCTTTTT
>JBBRSF010000020.1:0-10190 GCA_038245685.1 Minisyncoccia bacterium | reverse complement strand
ATGATATATATTTTAATCATTCTAGTAGTAATAGTTCTCTACGTGATCTTTGCTTTCAATGGCCTGGTTACTCTTCGCAATCGAGCTAAAGAAGCATGGGCAGACATAGAAGTGCAACTGAAGAGAAGATATGATCTTATCACTAATCTTGTGAATACTGTAAAAGGCTACGCTACCCACGAAAGTTCAGCTTTTGAAAATGTCACTAAGGCTCGCAGTGCGGCCATGGGAGCAGGAAACAATATGGCAGACAAGGCCGGTGCAGAAAATATGCTTACGGGAGCTCTTAAATCAGTTTTTGCAATTGCGGAGGCTTACCCTGATCTAAAAGCAAACCAAAATTTCCTGGCACTCCAGAATGAACTTTCTGATACTGAGAACAAGATTCAGTCTGCTCGTCGATTTTACAACGCAAATGTGCGTGATCTAAATACTAAAATAGAAGTTTTTCCTTCAAACATGTTTGCAGGAGCATTTGGGTTTTCTAAAATGGAATACTTTGATCTTGCGGATAACGATGTGGCGCAAAATCCAGTAGAAGTAAAGTTCTAGAAAATATTATTCATTATGATCACACCAGAACTTTTAAATTATATAAAAGTAGAACTTGCGAAAGGTAGAACTCGAGATGAGCTCCACAAAGAACTCATGGCGGACGGAGGCTGGACGGAGGGAGACTTGAATGAGGCATGGAGAATAGCTATTCCTATGCAAGCCCCTATTATTTATCCTATAACAGCTCCAATCCAAAATAAATTTATCACCCCTTCTCCTAGTGTGGTTATAGAACCTCCGCTAAGAAGTTTTCCCAGAGAGAAATCTAGTTCCAGAGTAGTTACTGCTCCCCATAAATCGCATAGCAAAGTCGTGCTAATTATTTTAGCGCTAATACTTTTGGCGCTGAGCGGATGGTTCTTTCGAGCACCTATTTTAAATTTATGGAATCAAACAGTAGCGAAGTTTGAGAACTTTAGTTTACCTACCACAAATAAAACTGTAATTGAAATACCAGTTATACCTTCTCATCCAGTCGTGGTAACTCCTCCGCCTTCAATACTCGACTGTGGAGTAGGTACAAGTCCCAAAATGGGAGTGCCTAATAGCTATCTTTATAATTCCACACTATCTTGTCTCGGTCAGGCCGCGGCAAACTGTGAAAGCGCACGCGGAGTTCTAACTGACGAAATTTTCCCAAGTATTTTCGAAGTTATTAAGTCTGGAGACAGTTGTAATTTTAAGCTTTCCTATCCCCTAAACAGTAGTCTTTTGGATGATAGTGGGAAAAGGCTTGCAGGGCAAAGCATTTCTTGTCCACTCAGTATTGTAAAAGCTATGGATGTTTCAAATCCTAAATCTCCCAAATTTACAAAACCAAATATTGCGAATGTAAGCAAGTACGGAAGCGACATATTCTTATATGGAATCATTGGAGTATTTACTGAAAACAATCTCGATCTTAATAAGATACAGTCACTTTCTTGTAGTGGGGAATATATAAATGAAGTTATCTCAAGTTTCCAAAAATAATAATAAATGGCAACTCTGTATACGCAACAATCAAAAAATGTAACAAAAACTTGGATTTTGATGACAGTTTTTTTTGCTGTGGTGATCGCACTCGGATGGTTCATGAGCTATTATTACGGAAATCCAAATATTCTATATTTTTTCGCTATATTTAGCATATTAATGAACATATTTTCTTATTGGTTTTCGGATAAGATAGTACTCCGCCTTGCCGGCGCGAAAGAAACGAACCGGGAAGCAAATTTTGATCTTTATACTGTAGTCGAGAATCTTTCTATAACCGCTGGGCTACCTATGCCTAAAATTTATATAGTAAACGACACCGCACCGAACGCTTTTGCCACTGGCAGAAATAAAGAGCATGCAGTGGTATGTGTTACCACGGGACTTCTGTCTATTCTCGACAAGACTGAGCTCGAAGGAGTGATAGCGCACGAGCTTTCTCATGTAGGGAACAAAGACATGCTTCTCTCGACTGTCGTAGTAGTACTCGTGGGATTTGTTTCGATAATATCCGATGTTTTCCGAAGGAATTTATTTTTTGGTGGAATGCGAAGAAACAGAGATAGTGGCAATGAGGGAGGAAGCATACTTATGATAGTCGGTGTACTTTTCTCGATTCTTGCGCCACTCTTTGCGATTTTGATACAATTGGCAATCTCTAGGAAACGAGAATTCTTAGCCGATGCTACTGGGGCACTTCTAACTCGATACCCTGAAGGACTTGCCAGCGCTCTTAAGAAAATAGGAGCCTACAATCAGCCGATGTTGCGCCAGTCCACGGCTATCGCGCATCTATACATCGCCGACCCTAAAGGAGGCGCAGGGATTGGAGAAAAAATATCTGGATTATTTGCTACGCATCCGCCGATAGGAGCTCGAATTAAGGCTTTGATTGGAGGGCAGGCTTAATGTATACTCTATTTATATGGAGATAAAAGACGTAGAGGCCCTAGCCGAGCTCGCCAAGATAGAATTAACGCAAGATGAGAAAGAAGCCATTCTAAAAGACATGGGAGGCATTTTGGCTTATGTAAAAGTTATTGAAAAAGTCGAACTCGATGAAGAGGAACCGGTTTACACATTGGAAAATAGATGGAGAGAAGACGTGGCCGAGGATAGAGATTTTTCTCATGAGCTTATAGTAAAACAATTTCCGGATAGTCAGGACGGATTCTTGAAAGTTAAAAAGATTTTGTAGTTATATGATTGATTTAGAAAAATTAACAATTGAAAAAGCGCACGAAGCTCTACAGAAAGGCGTGTATACGGTGAGAGATTTAGTCGAGGCATATTTGGATGTTATTAAAGAAAAAAACAAAGAAATAAATGCTTATCTAGAAATATATGATGACGTGATTGCTCAAGCGGATAAGGCGCAAAAAATAATTGATAGTGGAAAGTCAGATATTCTTACCGGTATTCCTTTTGCGATAAAAGACAATATTTTATATCAAGGACATATTGCCTCTGCAGGGTCAAAGATTCTGGAAAATTATACCGCGAGTTATGATGCTTTTGTGATACGAAAACTAAAAGAAAAAGGCGTGGTGGTAATAGGCAGAACCAATATGGATGAATTTGCCATGGGCTCTTCTACTCAAACTAGTGCTTACGGTGTAACTAGAAACCCCATAGACCCTACTCGTGTACCCGGAGGTTCTTCTGGAGGAGCTGCGGCGGCAGTAGCTGGGAATATGGCCTTAGTTTCTCTAGGGACGGAGACTTGTGGATCTGTACGAGAACCCGCGGCTTTTTGTGGTCTAGTAGGACTCAAGCCCACCTATGGAGCACTCTCTCGAAACGGTATCATAGCTATGGGAAATTCCTTAGATCAAGTTTCTCCTTTTGGTAAAAGTGTAAGCGACGTAGAGATTATTTTCAAGGCTCTATCGTTACATGACAAAGAAGATAGCACATCTATACCTCTAGAATCACGAACTGCGATACTTCGTAAAGAGGAGAAGAAAATAGGAGTGCCTTGGCACTTGTTTGAAACTGGAGTGGATCCTGAAGTTATGGAGAATTTTAAAGAATCAATTGAAAAATTGAAAAATGTAGGCTATGAAATAGTAGATATAAAATTACCTTTTTCTAAATATTCACTAGAGGCCTACTATGTGATAATGCCAGCAGAAGTCTCTACAAATCTTTCTCGTTTTGATGGCATACGATATGGATACAGCGAGAAAGGAGATAATCTAAAAGAAGTATACATGAAGAGTCGAGGTACAGGATTCGGCAGGGAGGCAAGACGAAGAATTCTTTTAGGAACCTACGTTCTTTCGCACGGATATTATGATGCGTATTATAACAAGGCGGTAAAAGTGCGGGAGAAAATAAAAAAAGAAATTTCTAGTGCTTTTCTAGATGTGGATTTGATCGCTACTCCGACTGCTCCTATAGTAGCATTTAAGATAGGGGAAAAGATGGATGACCCGGTGGCTATGTATCTGTGCGACATTTTCTCGGCTCCGGCAAATCTTTCGGGAGTTCCTTCTATGGCGCTTCCATCGGGTAAAAACAGTGAAGGTCTTCCTCTATCTCTCCAATTCATGGCTCCGCACTTTGCTGAAGATTCTCTTTTTAGAGTGGGCAAAGAATTTGAAGAGCTTAGAGGTATGATATAATTTCTATAAACATGGAAAACGCATATCAAAACGAGTACGTGGGAGGTTCATTCTTAAATTCCAAATATCTCGACCCTATATATCTTTTTAATCAAGTTGCAAATTTCTTTCAGCATTTTTTCGATTTTATTTTTAGCCCTGAGATCAAGGGTCTGGCTATCACTATCATTTTCTTTTTCGGGATGTTTTTCTTGGCAGTTATTTGTTATTCTATCGTGCGTTTGTTTGAGATACGGGCTAAAGAGCATCAGCATCTGCATCACGAAATAAAAGAATATGCTCACAATAAGGCAGAGTATGAAAAAAGGTTACGCGAAGAAGTGGGGGGGTCTAAGAACGAACATTGGAGTAAGACACTAGACTATCTTTTTTCTCAATATTCGAGTGATTGGAAACTGGCTATCATCGAAGCCGATACTATGCTCGACAAGCTTATGGACCAGTTAGGATTTAAGGGCGAGAGCTTGGGGGACAAGTTAAAGTCTGGAGATCAGACGAGCTTTCCATTTTTAACTACGGCTTGGGAGGTTCATACCATCAGAAATCGCATCGCCCACGAAGGACTTTCTTTTGAACTTTCTCACCACGAGGCAAAGAGAGTTATAGCTTTATATGAGCAGATCTTCCATAGTTATGGCTTTATATAGCTAGGAAATTTGCTTTTTCCCTTATATTAGGTAAAATGAATAAGTGCCTTAGAGGGCACTTTTTTATAACTGTTTTGTACAGCGGGGTAGAGAAGAGGTATCTCGTAAGGCTCATAACCTTAAGACAGCCGTTCGATTCGGCTCCCCGCAACAAGTCGGCACGTGACATGCCAAAACCACATGTCCCTATGCCGAATAGCAGTGCTTGAAGCGACGGTTCGGCCTTACTAAGCCTTACAGCGTCGCAATGCTTTAGTCAGTGGTATCGCCATCGACAAAAAGCAAAGAAGTTTTCTTTTTGTCGGCGTAGCTCAGTCGGTAGAGCGGAGGACTCATAAGCCTCAGGTCACAGGTTCGATCCCTGTCGCCGACACATGGGGTAAAACCCAAAAATAATTAGCATGCGGTCGTAGCTCAACTGGTTAGAGCGCTTCCCTGTCACGGAAGAGGTTGCCGGTTCAAGTCCGGTCGATCGCGCAAATTAAAAAACGGTGGCTTTTGTCACTGTTTTTTAATTCTAGCGTGAACGTAAAGAAGTGAACTGCTTCACTTCTGTCTGGCTTGAACAGGCGGAGCTATTCCGAGCTTGTCTAGGGAGGCGAGCCCGGGGAGGAAGTTCTTAGGAGCGGAGCGACTTAGAAACTTGACCCTCAAGTCCGGTCGATCGCGCATAGAAAAATAACTATAGAAATAGAGTTCTTTTTGTTACGGGTGTACTAGACGTGGAACTGGTATAATCCGTTTATGATAAAAGCAGTTATTTTTGATTGGGGCAGAACATTATTTGACCCAGATGAAAAAAAAGAGCTCCCAGGCTCGGTAGACATATTGTTGTACTGCAAAGAAAAAAATCTTAAGGTGTGCGTGGCTTCTTTAGTAAGACCGCCAAAAACTTCAATTGAGGAAAGAAAAAACCAGATCAGAGATTTAGTATTAGGTAAATACATAGATATTTTTTATGTAAGTGAAGACAAGGAGAAAGACGTAATTTTAGATCAATTGGTCTCAGACCTCTCACTACCAAAAGAAGACATATTACTAGTAGATGACAGGGTAGTTAAGAGTATAAAATATGGCAATAAACATGGTCACCCTACTGCATGGCTTCAAAATGGAATGTTTGCAAACGAGTTGCCAAATTCAGAAACAGGAACACCGACTCATATCATTGACTCGTTGTCCAAGTTAAAGGATATAATTTAATTAGCTTTGGCTGATAGCAGTTCCCACTTCGTCCCCTCCAAAGGCGGGCGGGCACTAGTCCGCGCAAAGAAAAAGAGCCATAGAAATATGGTTCTTTTTGCTACCAGTGTACTGGACGGAGAACTGGTATAATATTTTTATGGGAAAAATCATCGCAATTGGTGGTGGAGAAATAGGCAGGCCAGGTTTTCCTGTCGAAACTACCAAAATAGATAAAGAAATAATTAAACTAACTAGAAAGAAAAATCCTAAACTTCTTTTTATTCCTACAGCTAGCGGAGACTCTGAATCATATTATGGAGTAATAAAAAAGCATTTTGGAAAAAGACTTGGTTGTAAAACAGATGTTTTGTATTTAATAAAAAATAAAATTAGCAAAAAAGAAATCGAAGAAAAAATCTTTAAAACTGATATTATTTATGTTGGTGGTGGAAATACATTGAAGATGATGCAAGTTTGGGAAAAAATGGGTGTTGATAAAATCCTAAAACAAGCGCAGAAAAATGGCATAGTTCTTTCTGGTGTAAGCGCTGGGTCTGTTTGTTGGTTTAAATCTGGAAATTCTGATTCTAAAAAGATGATAGACCCAAAGGCTGATTATTTAAAAATTTCTGGTTTAGGTTTGATAAATGCACTACATTGTCCGCATTATAATATTGAGAAAGCGCGTAAGCCAAGCCTTAAAAATATGATGAAAAAAGAACCTGGAGTGGCAATCGCAATTGATAATTGTTGCGCTATCAAAATTGTGGATGATAAATACCAGATAATTTCATCGAAACCTAAAGCAAAAGCATACAGGGTATTTTGGAAAAATGGGGAATATTATCAAATAGAGATACGGAAAGAAAAAGAATTGTTGCCTGTTTCGGGTATTATTAAGAAATAGCTAACGAATAGATTTTATGAAAAAAATTGAGAAAAAAATTAGGCCAGAATATTTTAAAGAGATATTTTTGGGCAAGAAAACATTTGAATTGAGACTAAACGATTTTGAGATAGAAGAAGGCGATATTTTAGTTCTTAAGGAGTGGGATCCAAAAACGGAAAATTATTCTGGAAGAGAAATAGAAAAGAAAGTTGGTTGTGTCGGTAGGTGGAAAATAGACGAGCTTACAACATTTTGGCCGAAAGAAGAGATAGAAAACAAAGGATTGCAGATAATATCGTTACTCTAATATGAAATTTTATTTATCATCGTGCTGTATAATGAATCCTGATCGCAGTTCTAACTTCATCCACTAGTCCGCGCAAAAAAGAAAAAGTTGTTTTTTTGTTATACTTAATCCATGGAAGATACAACCAAAATGATTTATCCGGAGATAGAAAGATTGTCCGCTCTTATGGATGACAGATTTGAGCTGTTTGGTTTTCATTTTGGCTTGAATTTTATTTTAGACCTAATCCCCGAAGTCGGTGATATTGTTACTACTTTAGTAGCTCTTTATATTTTTGGCTTGTCTTATAAGTACCCAGTTTCGAAATGGGTAAAGTTTAGAATGCTTTTAAACATCGCAATTTATTTCGTAGTTGGTTTGATTCCATGGCTAGGGGATATTTTTGGAGCTTGGTTCAAGCCTAATCGCAGGAATTTAACACTTATTCAGAAATTTTTAAGTTAAGATTTAGGTTAATGGGTACCGTTTGTAAGAATTAAATTTACATTAAGTTATACACACCTCTACATTTACATTGAATATATGTAAGGTTATAATTGTTAGGTAATAAAAACTTACCGACAAATAAAATTGTTGGGTCGAATAGTTCCAGATACAAACTTCAATTTAATATTGTGGTTCAACTAATAATTAGTAAGAAAAATTCTATGAAAAAAATGAATAAAGTATTTCTCGCGGCATTCTTGGCGATTAGTCTAATGAGTGGATATACAGCGCAGGCCGCTGGTCCAGCAGGAGTAAACTTAGGGATAGCGGGTAATTTTGTAATTTTGTCAAAAACTGGCGTTTCTACGACAGGAACTACGCAAATTACTGGAGATGTCGGAGTTAGTCCTGCCGCCGCTAGTTATCTGACAGGGTTTGGTTTGATAGCTGATTCTTCAAACGTGTTTTCAACTTCGTCTTTGGTTGCTGGTAAATTGTATGCGGCTACATACGCGGCTCCTTCGCCTGCGAATATGACCGCTGCGGTGAATGACATGCAGACAGCTTATACCGATGCCGCTGGACGAACAAATCCTACAGCTACCGAACTGGGAGCTGGAGACATCAGTGGCATGACCATTGCCCCAGGTCTTTATAAATGGGGGACTGGAGTTGCAATAAATTCTAACGTAACTCTTGCGGGTGGTCCGAGTGACGTATGGATTTTCCAAGTAGGACAGGGTCTTACTGTGGCTAGCGGCGTAAGAGTTATCCTAAGTGGGGGCGCGCAGGCTAGTAATGTTTTCTGGCAAGTAGGCAGTAGCGCAAATATCGGCACAACTGCGCAATTTAATGGAAATATATTAGCTCAAACAGCGATTAACCTACAAACGGGCGCATCGGTCAATGGAAAATTACTTGCACAAACAGCAGTTACCTTGCAAAGTAATACGGTTACAAACCCTACCGTAAGCACCGCGAGTGTTACTCCAACTCCAACTCCAACTCCAACTCCAACTCCAACTCCCACCCCCACCCAAACTACTCCACTAGCTGTTAATACTGTAGTATGTTTTACTGGAGATACATTTAACGGGGTGACTGGTGAGAAATGTAATTCTTTTGTGGCAAAAGTAAATTGTCCCATGGGAGATATGTATGACAACGGAAGTGGTCAAAAGTGTACAGCTTGGACAACCTCAAGGGTAAGTACACCAGTAAGCTCACAAGCGAGTTCCAATGGTTATGCTTTTGGAAACAGTATAGTAAAGCTCGGATCCAAAGGGGGAGCTTGCAAAGCTTGGCAAATGTTTTTGAACTCTAACGGAGCCAACTTGAGCACCGATGGAGCTTGTGGAAAATTAACTATGGCCGCAGCTAGAAATTGGCAAACATCTGTAGGCTTGAAAGCTGATGGGATGTTAGGAGCAAAATCTCGTATGGAAGCAATGGCTCAGTAACTTCCTTATTTTAAATTTACTGCGACAAACAAAAAACACACCGTACAGTGTGTTTTTTGTTATCTAAGGAATGGGAGTTATGGCAGGGTCTGCAGTAGAAGGTATTGCTTCAGTAGGTGAGGAAGGTGTTGGAGTAGGAGTTTGAATTGCCTGAGGGTTTGGAGCAGGGTGAGCAATTAAAAGAAGAGAATGAATATCATCTTTGTTTAGACATTCTCCGTCAACGCATATTTTTTCTTTAGCGTTAAATACATTTGCAAACACATTCCCGATTCCATTCCCTGCATCAGCCAGCCATGTGCCTATAGTAGTTTTTACATTCGTCCAGAAAGCACTCACAAAAGTTTCATTGGCAGATCCCGCGAGGGGAGTAATGGTTCCGGCTACTCCTTCCAAGTTTAAGTTCAATTCTTGTATTGCTTTAGCAAGTATTGGAACTATACCCGTAGTATTTAAAGATTTCATTCCTAGTTCGTCTGTAGCCACAAGTTTAGGTACTAAAGCTTCTACTTCTTGAGCGATGAATCCTAGACTCTTTGCTGATCCATCTGTCTCATAGTTCCAGTTGTAGAGCACAGGTCTTAGACTCATTACAGTATCGAGTCCGTAATTAATATCTTCAATATTTTTCTTTAGTCTTACATCCGAAGTACAGGCTATCGTTCCGCCCGTAGCTATAGCGCAGCCTGTAGTATTTACATCTGTAAATTTGGCAACCGTGACTCCAGTACCTGTGCCTTTGACTTCGAGGGGAGCGGTTGGCGTGGTGGTGCCGATGCCCACATTGCCCTGCTCAAATATCGCAGCGTAATTATTAGTTGCACCGCTTGCCGAGAAATAACCGCCGACGTTAGTGGAAGTCGTGCCGGTGTCTGTAACTTTAGAATAAAGTCCATAAGAAGTGTGGGAAGCGTTCGTATTCGTGCCACTTCTAGCAATATTAAGAATGATAGAAGAAGCAGAACCAGCCCCCGCGGTAGAAGAAGATGCAAGATTAATAAGTCCGTTTGTAGTCCCGTTACCTGTCCAAGTATTATTTGTATCTGTTATATCTAAAAGTTTTCCGGTAGTGACGGAGTTTGAGGCCATGTAGGTAAGTGTCCCAGTAGTTAGGTAAGT
>JBBRSF010000019.1:0-10641 GCA_038245685.1 Minisyncoccia bacterium | reverse complement strand
TTGATTTGCCTAATAGTAGGCATCTGGCGATTGCATGCCAGTTTCCAAAAATGCAATAAGGGAGACGGAGATGACGAAAAAGAATCAGAAGTCGACAGTAACAGTAATCCTGAGTTGGTTTTCTAGTGATCCTGTTTTTGCAGATGTCCTCGCGGCGATAGAACGAGAGATGCGTAAACAGGAGTTTCTTTCCAAAAAGGCCATCGCAAGTCTTGATGAGCTTCGACCCCTCAATGATGGCCAGCCTTTCACTGGATACACCCAGTTCGGCCCTCACACTTGGATCAACATCGAGACACCGAGTCTTGCCAGAGCTGTATTTGTCGCGAGAGTACTTGAAGACTTTCTGTGGCATGAGTTCTCCGAAAAAAGTCCGTTCTTTTTCGGAAAGCATGGTACGGGAGGACTTGGAGTCAGCTATGCTGGTAAATCCCTCGTCCAGATCATTGATTCGCTGGAGACTACTCTCAGCGATGCCCAACAAGATCTGAAAGGGACTCGGCGGTTCCTGCCGAGCAAGCGCATTCAGCGCTTGAGATTGGTTCACCAAGAGCTTTACCGATAAACGAGAGCAGACTCGAAAAAGCGCATCGAAGGCACGATCACAAGCGGATCGTGCCTTTTTTTATTGCATTTGATTTTATATATGGTATTATTTTTGGGTAAGAGCTCATTCAGCGAAATAGAGCTTCTACGTTTATAAATAGTTTTTTGTCCTTTTTATCAAAAAAGGAAGAAGTAAATAGTATGGCTACAAAGCTATATGTAGGGGGACTCCCTTACAGCACTCAAGAGGATGCTCTTAAAGAGCTCTTCGCACAAGCAGGATCAGTAGTTTCTGCTGTGATTATCATGGACAAGATGTCTGGTCGCTCAAAAGGATTTGGATTCGTAGAAATGTCATCTCAGGATGAAGCTGGAAAAGCTATTTCTATGTTCAATGACCAAGAGTTTGAAGGACGAAAACTTACAGTCAACGAAGCTCGCCCTATGGAAGCTCGACCACCCAGAAGTGGAGGCAATGACCGAGGAGGATACGGGGGAGGAGGTGGACGCCGAGAATATTAATTTATATTTATTGGAACACAAAAAGCCGCCTTGGGCGGCTTTTTGTTTGCTTAAATTCGTTATTTTTGTTATATTTTTTGAGTTCGCGAGCGTGTAGTTCAGTGGTAGAACGCTGTCCTGATAAGACAGAGGTCGATGGTTCGATCCCATCCACGCTCACATGGAAAATGAAAATAAAAATGCTTATAATGCAGGCGGGCCTTGGTGGAAGCCAGCGGTGGAGATTTTGGGCGAAGTTTCTTCCTGGATAGTGGTGCCGATAGTCTTGGCACTTATCGTGGGGAAAATGCTCGATACGCACTATGGCACCAAGCCGGTTTTTTTTCTTTCATTGGCAGGAATTGGTTTTTTAATTACATGTCTCGGTATTTTTAAAATTATGCGAACATATATAAAGAAATTAAAAATAACTGAAAAGGAGGATTTAAATAAATAATCATGGAACAATTATCAGAAAAAGTAACATTGTTTGCCGAGCCGATTTTTCATTTTGGTAATTTTACGATTACAAACGCACTTTTGACTAGCTGGGTAGTGGTGATAATAATCATTATCCTCTCCTTAATTTTGCGATCTAAGCTTAATTCTGTGCCTGGGACTTTTCAAAATGTTTTTGAATATCTTGTAGAAGGTGCACTTGGCCTTTGTGATCAGGTTACAAACGACAGGAAGTTATCGGAGCGTATTTTCCCGATAGCTGTTACTGTTTTCTTTTTTATACTTTTAAACAATTGGTTAGGAATACTTCCCCTCGGAGGATTTGGTATTGTGGAGAAGACTCCGGAAGGACTTTCTTTTATTCCATTTCTCCGAGGTGGAACTGCGGACATAAACACCACTATTGCTCTTTCCATCATGGCTGTCATAGGCGCAAATTTATTCGGAGTTTTTTCCATAGGAATATGGAAAACTTTTAATAAATATGTTAATCTGAAAGTGCTCGGGGGGATATTTAAGAAAATCCGCCACGAGCCTACTGTCATTTTAGTAGCCCCGATTACGTTCTTTGTAGGGTTGATTGAAATAGTGGGGGAATTCGCTAAAGTCGCGTCACTAGCTTTCCGTCTATTTGGAAACGTATTTGCAGGGGAAGTTCTCTTGGTTTCGATGGCAGCCCTAGTGGCATACATAGTGCCTATACCATTTCTCTTTCTTGAACTTCTTGTTGGATTCATTCAAGCCTTAATCTTTTCTATACTCTTAGTGGTTTACTTTACGATTTCCGCTAGTGATCATGATGAACATGAGGAGCATGCACATGCGCCGGATCACAAGGAGATACATTTGAGCGCTCCGAGTACAGAAGTAAAAGATAAGAAAGAAAAAGAGTTAGTAGATGAGCTGATCAAAGAAATGGCATAATTATTATTAAAGGTCAAAATTATTAGTTAATTTATAAAAATTGTATGGATTTAAAATTTTGGGGAAAGGCAATCGTTATGGCAGTAGGAGCTATCGCTCCCGCAATATCAATCGGCTGGATAGGTTCAAAAGCGATGGAATCAATCGGACGAAATCCTGAAGCAGCGAGCAAGATCCTTGTTCCTATGCTTCTAGCCTGTGCATTCGCAGAAGCAATCGCGATTTACGCACTTGTCATAGCATTCTCTATATAGGTTTTCACTAGCGTTTAGGCGCTAGGCATTAGGCGCGAATTTATCGAGCCTAGAGCCTAGGTCCTAAAATTAAATTAAATAAATATGGAATCAATCATAGGAACATTTCACATAGACTGGAAGATCATCTTAGCCCAAGCCTTAAACTTCGCAATTGTTTTTGTCGTTCTTTATATTTTTGCCTTAAAACCTCTTTCCAAACTTATGGCCGAAAGAAGTGAGAAGATAGGCAAAGGTATAACCGATGCAAAAGTAAATGCTGAACTGCTTGCAAAAACTCAAGCAGAATATGAAAAAGTTTTAACTGATGCGAAGAACGAAGCCAATAAAATATTCCAAGCCGGCAAAAAGGAAGCAGAAGCAAAAAAAGCTGAAATGATAGAAGATGCAAAGAATGAAGTCGCTTCTATTATTCAAAATGGAAAAATGGTTATGGAAGCAGAGAAAGTTAAAATGGTAGAAGAGGCGAAGAAAGACATAGTCGGTCTTGCTATGGCGGCCACTGAAAAAATACTTGGAACAAAAGAAGGCGGAGTAGCCAGCGACAAGAGTTTAGACGAATTAAATAATTTGAAATAATCATGTCAGTCCTCACCAACAACAACATAGCGCAAGCGATATATGCCTCGACAAAGAATAAGACCAAAGAAGAACAATCTTTGATCGCAAAGAATGCTGTGAAGTTTTTGGTAAAGAGGAGACTCATGTCGAAATCTGGAGATATTCTCCTTCGGCTGGAAAAGATAATCAATGAGCACGAAGGAAGAATCGTGGCAAAGGTGTGGAGCAAAGAAAAATTAAATGAAAATACAAACCGACAGATAGTTAAAATGGTTGCCATAAGGTACGAAGGGAAAGAAATAATACTTGATGAGCAGATTGACGAGAAATTACTAGGGGGATTTAAAATAGAAATAAATGACGAAGTAATAGACCTAACATTTAAGAATAAAGTAGAGAAATTAAAAGAATATTTAATAAAGACCTCATGAGCACAAACCATATAATTGAAAACTTAAAAAAAGAAATAGAAAATTATGCCGAAGAAGCAAAGGTAGAGAAAGTCGGCAAGGTTCTTGAGCTTTTCGATGGAATTGCAAAAGTGTCAGGTCTGTCAGATATCAAATCATCGGAAATGGTCACATTCCCAAACGGTGAGACGGGTGTGGCTCTTAATCTCGAAGAAGATGCGGTAGGAGTAATCATATTAGGCGATTTTTCTAAAATCAAAGAAGGAGATGAAGTAAAAGCAACAGGAAGAATTCTCGAAATTCCAGTTTCAGATAATATTCTCGGTCGTGTAGTGAATGCGATCGGAGTACCGATCGACGGCAAAGGCGCTATTAAAGCAGATAAAACCTATCCTGTTGAGAAAGTTGCTCCGGGCGTAGTAACTCGACAGTCAGTGGATCAACCAGTGGCTACCGGGATAAAAGTTATCGATGCGATCATACCCGTCGGACGTGGACAGCGTGAACTTATCATCGGGGATCGTCAGACCGGAAAGACGGCGATCGCTATCGATGCGATTTTAAATCAAAAAGGTGAAAATATGATTTGTGTTTATGTTTCTATCGGTCAGAAAGATTCGAAGCTCCGAAAGATAGAAGCACGTCTCGAAGCAGGTGGAGCAATGAAATACACAGTGATTGTTTCTGCGGGCGCTTCTGAAGCAGCCGCACTTTCATACATCGCCCCGTATACCGGAGTTTCTATCGCAGAGTATTTTATGGATCAAGGCAAAGATGTTCTTATTATCTACGATGATCTTTCCAAGCACGCCGTAGCATACCGTGAAATATCACTTCTTTTGCGCCGACCCCCAGGTCGTGAAGCATATCCAGGAGACGTTTTTTATTTACACTCAAGATTGCTTGAAAGAGCTTGCCGAAGAAATGAAAAATATGGGGGAGGTTCTATCACTGCATTCCCGATTATTGAAACTCAAGCAGGGGATATTTCTGCTTACATTCCGACAAATGTAATTTCGATTACTGATGGACAGATATTCCTCGAGACTGATCTATTCTACAAAGGCATTCGCCCTGCGGTAAACGTTGGGTCTTCAGTGTCTCGCGTTGGTTCAAGCGCTCAGATAAAAGCTATGAAAAAAGTGGCTGGAACATTGAAGCTTGATCTTGCCCAGTTCCGAGAGCTTGAAGCTTTCTCACAATTCGGTTCCGACCTCGATGATAATACTAAACGTCAGCTGGAGCGGGGAAAGAGAGCAGTGGAAGTGCTAAAACAGCTCCAATACGCGCCAGTGAAGACTGAACACCAAGTAGTAGTTCTGTATACTCTTACTAAAGGATATATGGACGATGTGCCACTTGATAAAATAAAAGAATTTGAAAAAGGCCTTATCGAATATACTGAACATAATGCAAAAGTCTTTTATAAAGAAGTAGTGGAAAAGAAAATGTGGAGCGATCAAGGTGAAGCAGAACTCAAAGGCGCAATCGAAAATTTTAAACAATCATTCAATTAAATTAATGTATGCCGGGAACAAAAGAAATTAAAAGAAGAATAAAGAGTGTGAAGAACACTAAGAAGATAACCAAAGCCATGGAGCTGGTGGCTGCTTCGAAGATGAAGAGGGCAGTATCTTCAACTCTTGCTTCTCGTTTGTATGCAGAATATTCGCAAGAAATACTTTCTTCGGTCTCAAAAAATTTAAAAGATTCCACGCATCCATTTTTCAATCTTCGCGAAGAAGGTAAAGTTCTTATTGTACTTATAACCTCAAATCGAGGACTTTGCGGAGGTTATAATTCTCAAGTAATAAAAAAAGCAGTTCAGAAATTACATAATTTAGAAACTGAGGAAGTGGAGATGGTGACAGTAGGCAAAAAAGGTGACGTGGCCATGAGAAGAATTGATCAAGATATCAAAGGAGTATTTACCGAGATTCCAGATGTAAACATAAGACTTTCAGATCTATATCCACTTTCTAAGTTGATTATGGACGAATACCGAGCGGGTCTCTACCGGAAAGTTTTTATGGTCTATACTCACTTTACTTCGGCACTTATGCAGAAACCTCAAGTAAAACAGCTGCTCCCTATATCTAAAGAAGAAGTTCTTGAAAATATCGAAGAGAGGATGAAGCAAGAAGCAAGGAAAGCTCACTCAAATGAATATTTGTATGAAGGAGATTTTGATAAATTACTTGCAACACTTGCCGAAAAGATTACCAGAATGCAAATATATCAAATGATACTCGAATCCAATGCTTCCGAACAATCTGCGAGGATGATAGCCATGAAGAACGCCAGTGAAGCATCCGGAGAAATGATAGATGATTTGACTTTAGTATTTAACAAGGCCAGACAGGCGAACATCACTAGAGAGATATCGGAAATTAGCGCAGGTATGGCATCGGTGAATTAAAAATTATATTATAAATAATATTACAATCATGAAAACAACAGGCACAATCAAGAAAATTATCGGACCAGTCATCGACGTAGATTTTGGCAACGAAACACAGAATTTGCCGGATATTTATACTGCGCTCGTGGTCATGCGAGATAGCAAGAAGATAGTTCTTGAAGTCGAGCAGCACTTAGGCGGAGGACTCGTTCGAGCTGTCGCTATGGATACTACCGACGGCCTCTCTAGAGGCATGGAAGTAGTATCTACTGGCGCTCCTATCTCTGTGCCGGTTGGTTCTGCTACACTCGGCAGGATTTTCAATGTTCTCGGAGATGCTATCGACGACCTGCCGGCAGAGGCTGGTGGAAACTCTCTAGAGGATTCTAAAAGACTTCCTATTCACCGAAGTGCGCCGTCCTATGTTGTGCAAGCAACAAAAGTAGAAATACTTGAAACAGGAATTAAAGTTATCGATCTTATCTGTCCAGTTTTAAAAGGAGGAAAAGTCGGTCTATTTGGAGGAGCAGGTGTTGGAAAAACGGTGGTCATCCAAGAGCTTATTCACAACATCGCATCGAATCACGGAGGATACTCGGTGTTCGCAGGAGTCGGAGAAAGAACTCGGGAAGGTAATGATCTTTATCACGAAATGAAAGATTCAAAAGTTATCGACAAAGTGGCGATGGTGTTCGGACAAATGAATGAACCGCCAGGTGCTCGTCTACGTGTGGCTCTTTCTGCGCTTACGATGGCAGAACATTTTAGAGACGCAGAAGGTAAAGACGTGCTTCTTTTTATCGATAACATTTTCCGCTTTACTCAGGCAGGATCAGAAGTGTCTGCTCTTCTAGGACGTATTCCTTCAGCGGTTGGTTACCAGCCTACTCTGGCATCAGAAATGGGAAACATGCAGGAAAGAATCACTTCTACGGATAAAGGATCTGTCACATCTGTGCAGGCTGTGTATGTGCCCGCCGACGACTTTACAGACCCAGCTCCAGCGACTACTTTTGCCCACTTGGACTCTACCGTGGCTTTAAACCGTTCTCTTTCGGAAATAGGAATTTATCCTGCTGTTGATCCGCTCGACTCGTCTTCGACTATTCTTGACCCGAACATTGTTGGCGCAGAACATTATGCTGTGGCTCGTGAAGTGCAGAGAGTTTTACAGAGATATAAAGACTTGCAAGACATCATTGCAATTCTTGGAATGGAAGAGCTTTCTGAAGCCGACAAAGAACTTGTTTCCCGAGCTCGAAAAATTCAAAAGTTCTTGTCCCAACCTTTCTTCGTGGCAGAACAATTTACTGGAACCAAAGGAGAATATGTTCCTCTTAAGGAAACAATTCGATCATTCAAAGAAATCCTAGAAGGTAAGCACGACGATAAGCCAGAAAATGACTTTTATATGAAAGGTGCTTTGTAAAATATGTCTAAACAATTAAAACTAAAAATAGTAACTCCCGAAAAGCTTGTCCTAGAAGAAATGGTGGATCAGGTTAGTATTCCAACTACTTTAGGCGAAATAACCGTTCTACCAGAACATATTCCTCTTATTACAGAAGTGGCTTCTGGAGATGTTGTGGCTTTTATAAACGGTGATCATGTTCCTATGGCAGTGGCAGGCGGATTCTTAGAAGTGAAAAAAACAGAAACAGGTGATACAGAAGTTGCCATTCTTGCAGACTTTGCGGAACACGTCAGTGAATTAACCGACGACAAAATTCAAAAAGCAAAAGATCGAGCAGAAGAGTTGAAGACTTTAATGCAAAATAAAGATCATGTGGATTTTGAGCATTTTGAAGCAGAACTTGAACGCTCGCTTACTAGGGTAAAAATAGCTGATAAGTGGAGAACTAAGAAATATAGAAAATAAAACATGAGGATAAATTTCTAGAAGTAAAAAAGTAAGAACCAAAATTCTTGCTTTTTTGTTTTTTGATTGTATGATCATATCTAGGAGGTACAACATGAACGGACAGTTTGACGGAGAAGTCCCTGACCTTACTTCACTCCCCGTAGGGAGCGAAGAAGCCGCGGAAACCTCAAAGCCACCAGTTCGTGATGAACGACTGTCGGTGAACGCTGCAACACCCGAAGAAGGATTGAATTAGTCCTTTTCGGAAAGACCGCCCGGTCCTCTTGGAGGACCGAGCATATCCACCACAAGTCGCTGTTAGACTCGAAAAGTCAGGCGACTTTTACTTTTCTTGATAAATCTTTTTTTATTACGTACAATATTTATATGCTAGATGAAAAAGGACCAAAGCTAAAAACTCAAGAAGAGTTACGAGCAGAATTTGATAAGCTAGAAGATAAGATAGATGGACTTAGTTATTTTGCTCACACCATAGGTAGAATAAATCCTGATTCATTTAATAACCTAGAAAGTTTCCATGCAGATATTGTTTTGGCAGTACAAAGAGGAGGAAAGTTAGAAGAAGCGCTTCAGAAAGCCAAAGGTGTTTTCGGGTTAATGAAGCAATTAGCCCTCCGGTCAGGTATGAAGGAAAGTGATATGACGGAAGAAAAGTTACTTCTCTATCACAAGATGGACACCGAGGAAAGAAAAAACACTTATGTCGGAAGAGGAAAAACCGAAGATGATTTATTAAAAGATGGATTAAAAAAAGAATACGAAAACTAAAAAATGAAAGAAGTGTCACCCAAAATAATTATGTCACAAGAGAGTTTTGAAACAGAATATGAACGTCTTAATATTTTAATTTCGGGGTTATATTTTTATATAGAAAAGACAGGTAAGGGGGATGACAGTAGAAAAGAGATTTTAGATGATGAAAGAGCAGCTTTTAATGTAATGTTTGCTCGAGGTGTAATCTCAAAAGAAGAAATTTTGAAAAAGCTGAATACTATTTTATTTCAGATGAAGCAACTGCCTTTAGGGGAAGGCATAGATCCAAAAGATATATCGGATGAAAATCTAGAACTTGATTTCATCTCTTCTGATTTGGAACGAGAAGCTGTAGAAAATAAAAAACCACCACTAAGCAATAATTAATATATGTCTAAATTTTACGTTGTAGCGACACCGATTGGAAATATGGAGGACATAACGCTTCGAGCAATAGAAACACTAAAAAACGTGGATCTTATTTTGTGCGAGGACACCAGAGAAACTAAAAAAATATTAAATAAATATAATATCAATAAGCCTACTTTGAGCTATCATGCCAAAAGCAATCTGGCTAAAACTGATAAGATTTTTGAGCTCTTAAAAGAGGGGAAAGATCTTGCACTTGTTTCCGACGCAGGGACTCCGGGAATATCTGACCCTGGAGCTCTTTTGATATCAAAAATAAAAGAATTAACTGACGTAGAAGTAATTCCTATTCCAGGTGCTACCGCACTTATTACCGCCTTGTCGGGTTCAGGTTTACCTATACATGAGTTTACCTTTCTGGGGTTTTTGCCCCATAAGAAGGGGAGAGAAACTTTATTCAAAGAAATAGCGCAATCAAACCGCACAATGGTCTTTTATGAATCTCCTCACAGAATTCTTAAAACTCTAGAATCGTTAGTGAAATTTTGCTCAAAAGAGAATCAGAAGAAAGTTTGTGTGGCTCGGGAACTTACGAAAATTTATGAAGAATTTAAGACGGGTACACCCACAGAAGTCTTAGAATATTTTGTAAAAAATAAAGAAAAGCAAAGAGGGGAATTTACTGTAATAGTCGCATAAAAGAAAAACCGCCTAGACAAGCGCGGTCGCTTCTCTTCGACGGTTTTATTGCTTTTGGTGATGGGGAAACCCCACACACCCGCCCATCTGTCCTTCTTTTTCTTGGGCAGGCTTATTAGGAAAAATCCGCCCAAAAAGCATACCACCTTTCAGCCACCTATAGTGGGCGATGGCTTCAGCATTTTTGTCGTCTGTCGCCTCAAAAACCATCGTGCGTTCTTCGTCTCCAAATTTCTGCAGGTACACAAACTTCTCCATCTTTTCCATGTTCTTCTCCTTTCGTAAAAACTATACCATATATTAAAAAATTTACAATAGGTCTTCAGGATCCACAGATATTTCAAATTGAGACGGTAAAGCAAGGAATAGAGCGAGCAACTTCTCATCGATAGAAGTTCCGATGGAAATTCCCGGCAGAGACCAGTTTTTGGGCTCAATTTTTATAAGTGCGTTGGTGACATACTTGCCTTTGAGCTTAGTAATAAAACCGCTAAATATCTCTGGAGAATAATCTACTAGGAATTCCCCAAGAAAGCTTCTTACTTTTACTGTTTGTTGCTTGTCTCCCACATAGCGTATTTTAATAAACCTTTTAAAGGGAGGATAAGAAAGTTTCTTTCGATCTTCTAATTCTTCACGCACGAAAGATAATAGGTTTAGGGACTTGATTCCAAGGATTGCTTTATCGTTTTCATTTTTAGTTTGGATTATAACTTTCTCCTTTGTGATGTTTATCATGGCTAAGACTATATGAATGATTTTTTCGCTCATTTTGAAGTTAGGTATACTCCACAGAGAATCAAAAGAAGAAATTATAGACAATGGGACTTTCTTTTTCATATAAAAGAAGGCCATCTCTGTGCCTATAAGTATCGAGCCTGA
>JBBRSF010000018.1:0-11087 GCA_038245685.1 Minisyncoccia bacterium | reverse complement strand
TCCTAGAAAACAACATAATATTATGACCAGAAATGTCCCACTCACAAGAAATTTCCAATACAACCTGGGATCTATATTGAGATTTTTTTTCTTGAAACTATTAGCTTTTTTTATAAAGGGTATTTTCATTTTATTTATTCTTATGGAACAAAACTCAAAACCTTAATCTGGAAAGATGCTTCCCATTGGGAATTTTTATTGTCCGGAGCTTTATGAATATCAAATGCAACGAATTCTATTTCATATGGTGAATTCTCAAGCAATGTTAAGAAACGGTATATTGAATCAAAACTTCCTGTTGATTTCACCCCTACCAGAACACCGCTATTGTCAGGAACGATGCTCACAGAATCGACATGCACGACCGCTCCGACAAGAGGCGCAAGCTTCTCAATGGTGTCTAGGAGTGGCACGACATCAGAAGTAGTTGCAAAATGCGATTCGAGGATCGTTCGCTCCGGCGCAATCCTTACAAGTGTCCGATCGAGCGCTCTGATATTTGCCCTTCTGTGGTCTTCGGTTTGCCAATTTGAATTATTATCTATTGCTATTTTATTATTATTATCAATTTTTCTATAAAGGAAACTTAGGCCCAAACCAAACACAAAAAGAGATGCGATTGAAAGTATTAATAATAAATTTTGAGTACTTTTTTTCATATTATGCGGGCATTAAGCTCAAAGAAAATTCTATGTTCGACCCTTTTATGAAATTCGAAATCGGTAAGTCTACATTTTTAAATCTACTATCTTCTTCGAGTGACTGACGGAAAAGAAGTAAGACTTCTCTCGAAGGCGCCGTCCCTGAAATGTTTATCTTTTTTCCCTCCGTTCCAAGGTTCATATATTGAATCGCGGTTATCTTTATATCCGCCCTCTTCCTTTCTAGTATGGCTTGAACTACTTTCTCCGAAACAACGAATTTCTTTTTCTCTAAATCATCTATCAAATTAAGTTTTTTATTTACTCCTTTTATTGCGTCTAGGGATTGTTGATCGAAAAGTGGTAGCTTTTCTAGTTTCTGCGCTTCTAGCCGAGAGAGAGAAGTCTTTTCTTTAACTGTAGAAAAAAAATAAGCCGGTAAAAAGGATATAAAGGCTATTACCAAACATAGATCGAGCATGATAAAAAATAAAGTGGCAATTCTATACCTAAAATCAAGCGTCATTTTTTTTCTTTCAGATTTTGGAATAAGGTTAATCATTTTATTTATTATTAAAATCCCCTAGTGCGAGCCCTATCGCAGTGGCAAAAGCTAGGGTCTGCCTAAAGCTCATTTCCGGAACATAATCTTTCTCGTTTGAGATATTAACCCAGACATTGGCCATCTCGACCGGTGTCTTCATGCTCACAGATATATAGTCCGCAAGTCCGACTAAGTTTGAATCCCCTCCGCAGAATATTATCTTCTCGATTGGCGGATTGCTTTTCCCTTCTTCGTCTTTATGTGTTTGCCAAAAAATAAAATGCTTCACTATTTCATCACGCAAAACTGATATACTATTCAATAATACTGAGAAAATTTCTTTGTTTTCCAAATTTCTCTGGAGTCCATATTCTTGTTTCATTTTATCTGCCTCTTCAAAGCTTAATTTAGTTGTTTTTTGAATCATTTCGGTGAGCATGGCTCCTCCTAAGTCGAGAGTAAACGTAAACATAACTAGGCCTTTGGAAACAATGAATATTCCTGTGCGTTTTTTGCCGAAATCTACTAGCATATATGTTCCCAAGTCTCCATCTTTTATCACAGCTCGAGATATGGCTTGAGCCTCGAGTTCGCAGGATTGCACTTTTATATTGGAATGCCCGAAAATCGAAAGATAATTCTCGAGCACACTCTCGGGTATAGTAGACACTTGCACTTCTAGATTTTGCTCGTTTTCTTCCACCGTTTCGTAATCAAAAATAGCGTCCTCTGCACGAATCGGCACATGGTCTTCGAGGGCAAGCTCGATCCCCTCTTTTATATTATTTAATCCGACTTTCGCGAGCTTGAGCTGAAAAAGGTAAACTTGCTCCTCTGGAAGAGAAACTCGCACCGAAGTAATACCTACTTCTTTTCGAAGCGTGGCAAGTATTTCTTCCATTCTTTTCGGGTCCTTTATCTTTCCAGATTCAATGATGCCCGCCGGAATGATGCGTTCTCCGTAGCGCCCCATACGAATGCCATTTACTGTGTCTAGAAGTTCCACATATTTTAAAGATTCATCAGAAATATCTAGACCAAAAGAAGGGACCACTAAAAATTTAGGCGCAGGAAAAAATTTAAAGAAAAATCCGTTGAATAAATTTTTGAACATTACTAAATATTATACGATATTTAGAATCGTGTTGCTATCATTTTGCCTTTGTTCCGGCTGGAATATCATTTTCTGGCACAAGGAGAGAGAACTTTCCATCTTCGGTTGAAAGAGCCATGATCATGCCATTACTTTCAAATCCACGAATTGTCCTTGGCTCTAGATTTGCAACAAACATACACTTTTTACCAACAAGCATCGAGCAATCAGGGAAAAATAAAGAAATACCTGACACAACTTGCCTCGGAGCGGATTCTCCTATATTCACCATTAATCGCAAAAGCTTGTCTGTCCCCTCTATTTTTTCGGAAGATAATATCTCTCCAAGGGTAAATTCAATTTTCTTAAAATCTTCTATTGTAATCATATAATTTATCTTATTGTTTTTTCTTATTTATTTTACCCCTCCTGCTTGTCTAGATCTGCGATCCAAATACCTTTGAAGAATAAGAGCGGCGGCGGAAGCGTCCATCCGGCCTGATTTTATTTGCTTGAGCTTACTATGTGCCTGACCTTTCTGCTCTACGCTCTTGCCGTTAGGATTTCGTCTTGCTTCGACCGTAGTTAGGAATTCTTTCTGTTTATGAACAGGCAATTTGAACTTTTCTTCAAGCTCCAGAATGAAAACTTCTATCCTGCCTGAAAGCACATTGAGTTTACCTTTGAAGTCCACCGACTCGCCGACCACTATCTCTTTAATATCTTCTTCTTTGATTAGACTAGCTAGTCTATGAAAAGTGGTTGGATTATTTTCCACAATCTCTTTCGGAAAAGCGAGTTTATGATTTTCATCTGAAATGGATATCCCTATCCTCTTGGTGCCGTAGTCTATGCCCATAAATCTACCGGAAAATATAGTATTATTCATGTAAAAAATACTAGCATAAAAAAAGATTTTCTGATATCATCGGAATATTAATGGAGGTGTCGCATAGTCCTGCCTGCCGGCAGGCAGGGGTTTAGCCCAATTAATTATATGTATTGTGTGTACATATTAAAAAGTTTAAAAGATGGAAATCTTTACATAGGAAGAACTAACAACTGTGCAAGAAGGCTCCGTGAACATAATTCTGGAAAAGTGCCTTCTACTAAATCCAGAAAACCATTTATTTTGTTAGAAAAAATAGAATGCTCCGGAGAGTTGGAATCTGTGAAACTTGAATTGGAGTATAAAAAGGGGTATAAACGAGAAGGGATAAGGAAGAAATACGGAGGTGTCGCATAGTGGTTTAGTGCACCTGTCTTGAAAACAGGAGTGCCGCAAGGCACCGTGAGTTCGAATCTCACCACCTCCGCTTGAACAAAAAGAGTATATCCTCGTGGTATACTCTTTTATGAATAAGGATTTGATTATTAAAAAATAAAAGATAGTATTTAACTATTACCAATTAATCATAAAATTATGAGCATCGAAGGACCAAAATTATCTACAAAAAAATTAGAAACTGATAAAGAGTTAGTAGCATTTGTTGAGCAAGCTACCTTGAGTGTGAAAGAAGGGAGAATTACAACTACAGCTAGTGTACATGAAGCATTGGAACAACTTGGAAGTCACTATGGTCCTTTCGGAGCAGATTTCACAGAATTAGAAAACGCGATTAACGAACTAAAGATCGAGTGTGCCAAAAAAGGGATTTAAATAAAATTATCCTTAAGCGAAATGGAGAGAGATGCTATAATAAGATATGCAAAAAGTAATTCCGATTATACTTTTGTTCTTGGGCGAAAGTCTGGCAATTTACTCTGAAGTCATCGCCGCTAAAAATATAAACTCTCCTCTTTCAACTTTTTGGAAAATGTCGGGGGTTATGGCATTGGCGGGATTGCTTTTAATTTCGGGATACATGTTTGGACTTAGATATTTAAATAACATCTGGGTGGTGGGAGTGGTATCGATAGCTTCCATAATTATCATGGAGCCACTGATTACTTACTTGATTTTTCACCAATTTCCTTCAAAGGGTGCTTTGATAGGATTAATATTTGGAGTTATCGGCTTGTTTTCAGTTTTACTCATAAAATAGGACTCAGGCTTGTATTTTCTTTCGATACGTGCTTTAATTGAACTCGAAGAAACGACCTCTCGCGAGGTTATTTTCTTTGAAATAAAGAATATTAAGATGGAGGAGATGGAAGCCCAGAAGAAAATTCTGCCTCGCTTTTCCGCCTGATCATAGCCCTAAAAAGTTATGAGACCAAAAAAAGAGCGCATCCAGCGCTATGAGGAAAAACCGTGAAAAAACTTGTGCTTCTGATGAGTCTCGTTTTTATCATCGCTCTTCCGCTCGCCGCCAAACCGGTGGCGACGGCCTCGAAGGCTCCGACGCCGACTGCCAACTCGTTTCTCCGACAGAAGGCTCTCGACATCTGTGCCGTAGTGAAGCCAATCGGATGTCATCCGGAGATGGTGACTCGCCTGTTCGGCGACGATCCCCCGTCTCTCCGCCCGGCCATCCCCGGCGGCGCACCAGCAGCGCCACTCAACACCCCGAGTTGGTACTTGACGCTGAACCCGTAATCAAGGAGGGAGGACGATCCTCGCTCCTCCCCGGCAGGGCGCACTATGTGCGCCCTGCCAAACCCCGAAGCTTCGTGCTTCGGGGTTTTTTTATTCCTGGTTATATGCCTCTTCTAAAGTTTTGATATCAAACTTTTTCATTTTGAGAAATGCTTGAGTGACTCGAGCAGTCTTTTCTTTGTCTCCGCTCTTTAGCATTTCATTCATAATAGACGGCACGATCTGCCAAGATACACCGTATTTATCTTTGAGCCATCCACATTGTTCGGACTCGGGAACTGCAGATAATTTCTCCCAGAAGTAATCAATCTCTTCCTGAGTATCACATTTTATTATGAAAGATATCGCTTCGTTGAAACCAAAAGCATGAGGCGCTGAACTATCCATAGCCATGAAATTCATCCCTTCGAGCGTAAAGCGCGCATGTTTGATAAACTCTTCCTTATCCCCCTCACCTTTTTCATAATGCATCATCATTTCCACTTTTGAATTCTTAAAAATACTTGCGTAGTCCTCGATCGCTTCTTTTGCCTTTCCGGCTACTCCTCCGGTAAACATCAAGGAAGGAGTTATTTTCTGTTCAAGTTTGTGGTATTCACTCATTGATAATTGCCATGAAAGTCCGTATTTATCTTGTAACCATCCGTACTTCTTCGCCCAGGGATAAGTATTGTATTCCATAAGAACTTTTCCCCCCTCAACAAGTTTATTCCATACTGCATCGATCTCCTCTTCGTTATCAAAGACCACAAACATAGATATAGCAGGATTCAATTTAAAATAAGGTCCGGCGCTTATGGCCATAAAGTTCTGCCCGGCAAGATTAAAACTAATCATATCTGCATCTCCTGAAGGTGTGTCATGAAGAGTATTCACACTATTAATTTTAGAATCTTTAAAAAGCGAGACGTAAAGCTCCGATGCTTGCTTCGCTTCTTTGTCAAACCATAAATGGGTAACTATTTTTTGCATTTTTATATATTAAGGGTTAATCAATATATTATAGCAAAATAAAAAAGCACCCGTTAGGGTGCTTTTTTATTTAGAATATTACGCTCGTTGAACGTTCGTAGCATTCAAGCCCTTTGGAGATTCTTCTGTTTCGAAAGAAACAGCATCACCTTCATGGAGCTCGTCAAAAGTTACGCCAACAAGAGAGTTGCTGTGGAAGAATAAATCCTTCTGTAGCCCTTCGCCTGTTATAAATCCGAAACCTTTGTCAGTGAGTCTTTTTATAGTACCAGTCATTGATTTTATAGTTAAATTGTTAAATACAAATGGGTTATTGTTTAAGAAATCGACTTTGTAAACTCTTCTTTTATCCTTCGAACCAAAGTTCTCAGGATCTAACGACCTACTTTGTCTACTAAGTATAGTATTATTATTATCAAATGTCAATAGAGGTTATGCCCTCTTCACATTTTGCCTTTATTTTTTGGTGTTATAATTAAAATATGAAAATACAATATGAAGAAGCGCCTATCGCCAAATTCATTTTTGGGAATACGGCAACTTCTTGGTTTTGGCTACTAGCGAGGGTATACGTAGGCTTTACCTGGCTCGAGGCAGGTTGGGGAAAGTTTACAGGAGCTGGTTGGGTGGGAGCAGATGCGGGTAAAGCTTTGTCGGGATTTATCGGAGGAGCTCTCACAAAAACAGCTGGCGCTCACCCGGATGTTCAAGGATGGTATGGTGTATTTTTACAAAGCGTTGTTCTTCCTCATGCAAGTTTTTGGTCTCACCTGGTAACCTATGGAGAGATTCTTGTAGGAGTCGCTCTTATCCTCGGCGCATTTACGGGCATCGCAGCATTTTTCGGTCTTTTTATGAATCTGAATTTCCTTATGGCCGGAGCAGTTAGTATAAATCCTATTCTCTTCAGTCTCTCGATTCTTTTAGTACTAGCCTGGAAAGTTGCAGGGTACATTGGACTCGATAGATACCTGCTTCCACTTCTTGGAACCACGTGGCAACCAGGAAAACTATTCCAACACTAATCTTTTCCTGTAACTTTTACTTCACTAGATCGGCATCATTATTGTATAGATAAAATCCAACCCTCGAAAGTTGGAATATTAAAAGATTAATTTTATAAACAATATGGACTCATTTAATTCTCCCAGGACCAAGCCTTTATATCGTGGCACCCAAATCGTATGGTATATCCTAGGATTCATAGAAATAATTCTTTTATTTCGTTTTGTATTAAAACTATTAGGAGCAAATCCGGCTGCAGGTTTTACAAGTTTTATTTATAACCTTACTTATGTATTTGCTGCTCCGTTCATCAGCGTCTTCCGCGTCACTTACGTACAGGGTAGTGTTTTTGAATGGACCACACTCCTAGCTATGCTTGTATACTGGGTGATTGCCGTAGGAATAATCAAACTTCTAGTTATGGGTAAAAGCGTTTCTACTCCAGAGGCTGCTGTCAAACTAAACCAACAAGAAACTACAAAAATATAACTCTAAAATGTAAACCTAGCGTTCGATTAGTATCGCGCGCCCAGGAGCTCCGTCGATATCTGTAAATTTAAGTGGCAGGAAAACGAGTTCGTATTCTCCTTCACTCACATCGGCAAGAGATAGACCCTCAATAATTGGAATATTTTTAGAGAGAAGGGAGAGGTGAGGACGGTGGTCCTTGCTTCCCCTTTTCTTTATTGATAGCGCATCTATGCCGACCAGAGTTACTCCTATATCCCGTAGATAGTCGGCTGCATCTCCATCCAGGTATATGAAGTCATCATAAAAAGTTTCCATCCCCCTCATTATTCTTGAGGAGTTTCTTGTTTTTAAAAGTATCCTTTCGCCTTTCTTTATATTTTTTACAGCGAGCATTTCTTTAGTTACTGCTTCTTCTTCAAAGCTCGAAAAATCAAAAACTCGACATGGACCAACAAAGTTTTCGAGTGGTATTTTATCGAGAGCAATCGCGCCTTCTATTGCATGCACTGGCGCATCTACATGTGTGCCAGTGTGCGACCCCATCGTTATAGAAGAAAGAGCTGTATCGTATTCCGGCATAGAATGATGCACCGACACGGAGAGCGCAACATTCTCTGGATAAACTACTGTTTTGTTATTTAATGGTATGGAGATGTCTATAATTTTCATAATCTATTACTTTATTTATAAAACCTACAAAATTTCCGGCTCATCATCCCCTCTCTCCACCATGTGCTGTCCGAATTCTCCTCGCATAGTGGAAACGACTTTCCCTTGATAAGACGGCTTTATTTGAGAATCTGCTCTTACTTTGAGAGATGCTTCGATCACGGGCATTTTAATATTTTCTTTGAATCCTGCTTCAACTGTCCATTTGCCTTCACCTGTCGCCGAAGCTTTACCCGAAATATCATTCAAATCTTTGCCGTATTTCCTGTATCCATCTTCCATCCAAGAAACTAAGCTCGAGGTGATCACACTGCCATGAGAATAAACTTCGGCTATCTTAAGAAGATCGAGGGAAAAATCTTTTCCAAATTCTTTCGTGTGTCGCAGAAGATCGAAACCTTCAGCGATGGCCTGCATCATCCCATACTCGATGCCGTTGTGGGTCATTTTTACAAAATGCCCGGCACCGTGTGGACCCATGTATCCATATCCTTCAGGTAAACAAGTATCAGCAAAAAATCCGAGCTTCTCTATGAAGTCAAAATTTTCTTTTTTACCTCCGAGCATCATGCAGGCTCCACTAAGCGCTCCGGCCGGCCCGCCCGAGACTCCTATATCCATGAATTCAATTCCCTTCTCTTCAAGCTCATTCGCACGACGCATGGTATCGAGGTAAGGAGAGTTTCCTCCGTCGATAACTATGTCTCCTTTGTGAAGAATAGGAACGAGCTCTTTTAAAATTTCATCTACAGCTGTGTGAGTGACCATCATGAAAATAATTCGAGTCCCTTCTATTTTTTCTCCTAATTCTTTAATTGATGCTACACCCTTACCCCCTTTTTCTTCTACCTCCGCCAAAACATCCGGAGTGCGATTATAGGCAACAACTTTCCACCCATGCGCAAGAAGACGGAACACCATGTTCTTCCCCATTTTACCGAGTCCAATGTAACCGATTTGTTTATTCATTATTATTATTGTATGTCTTCTGCTTTAATTCCTTTTTTATAAAACAACAAAGTAACATCTTTCCATAGCTTTAAAAGTTCATCGGTGAGTTTCCATTCGGCTATGATTTCTGCGATATCTGGAAAATTAGTCTGATCCCCCGCCAAAGCATCATTATACACTGTCGTATATGATTCATACACAGTCTTTTCGACGGGTTGAATTCTAAACTCTTTCTTTTCTCCGTTCTTAAAATAAACTTCTACCGCTACCGTCGTCGTGGTTATAGGAGAATGCATATCGACTAACCCCTTGCCTCCTTCCAGCTCAAAAACCACATCAGAAAAACGTGGATTTTTCGACCGCAAGAAGACCCGAAAAAATGTTTCTGTCTCCGAGTCCGGAGAAACTCCTGGCTCTCTCCTATAATCCTCATATTGAGCGCGCACTACTTTTTTACTCGAGTCTATGAATAAATCGCTGAGAGCATTCCTGCGAGAAGCGCGAATATTTTCTGCGTCAAATAGCGCAGGCCGCTCCATAGTCACTAGAGCTAATAATTCCACCATGTGGTTCTGCCCAACATCCTTAAATGCTCCGACGGCATCATACGATGCCCCTCGCGAACCCACGATGTTGCTCTCATGAAAAATTACTTTAATTTTTTCTATCTTATCTTTATTCCATATTTCTTCTCCATCGACATCACTCCATCTCTCTTCCGACATATCTCTCGCTGTTTCTTTTGCCAGATAGTGATCAATATTGAATATGTCCTTGGGTTTAAAATTGGGAGATAAAATCTCATACAACCGCTCCGCCTCAAACTCATCCCTCCCGAAAGGTTTTTCTATGAGTATCTTCACCCCATCAGTTACTCTATTCAACTGAGCAAAAATAATATTCTCAAATATTTTTTCGTATGCCTGTGAAGCAGTGGCTATGTGCAACATAACTTGCCTTTCAGGGTTTTTATGAGAAAAGGTGACTATAAAATCTTTTAATTCTCTGACATCATTTTTCTCTAAAAAGTTTCCTTTGAAATAAACCACGTGTTCTAAAAAAGAATCTAACTGTGCTCCGTCTGCGCTTCCCCTTTTTAAAATACTGTCTTTTGTAAAATTACGGAAATCTGTATCAGTCAAATCTTTGCGCGCAAAGCCTAAGATTTGGAAGTCTAGAGGCAGTTTTTTTTCGAGAAATAGTAAAAAGAGGGCTTTGGCAAGCTTGTCAGAGTATAAGTTGCCGGTGGCGCCGAAAATAACTAAGGTGAGCGGAGTTTTCATAAGAATAATATACATTATTATTAGACATTAATACATATTGTTTGGTATAATTTATTTATGGAAACAGAAAACTCCGACGAAGCTAAATACACTTGGTCTGCGCTTGAATACGAAGAGAAAGAAAGAAGTTCTGATTGGTTCTGGGCGCTCGGCATCATCATCGTCACCAGCTCGATCGCTTCCTTGATATTTGGAAATTATTTCTTTGCTGCTCTTTTGCTTATAAGCGGAGTGCTTCTTGCTTTTTTCGCCATCCGAAAACCAGAAATAATAAACTATGAGCTAAATGAAGCCGGACTAAAGATCGGCAACCGCCTTTATCCTTACGAAAATATAAAATCTTTCTGGGTGCAGATTTATCATGAAATCTTAGGCAAGAAAATGCCCAACGGTCAGAAAGAAATGGAACTTCATCCACTTCTATTCATCCATACCGAGAGAGCATTCATGCCGATCATGACTATACCCATACATGAAGATAGCGCAGAAGACATCCGTGCGCTTATAAAGTCTCAAAATATTCCTGAAGTAGAAATGAAAGAACATCCATCAGAAAAAATAATGGAAGCTTTGGGATTCTAAGCCAAATTTACTTTACGTTACAACTAAAAACTGCTAGTCTAAATATCGATAGCCCTCATAGTTTAATGGATAGAATGCGAGCTTGCGGAGTTTGCGATCCAGGTTCGATTCCTGGTGAGGGCACCAACAACGAACTAATTGATTTTTTGGGAGCCAAAATCCGAGACGCGCGAAGCGCGTCCCAATGGTTCCCGCCTGAATTTCCCCCAAAATCCGCAGGGGAATCCGCCAAAAATGAATCCGAATTCGGCGCGCTTGCGCGCACCTGTTTTTCGCCGAGGAGGAGGTTCGAGCCAAAGATTTCTTTGGCACAGACCTTTTTAGCAAAAAAGTCTGA
>JBBRSF010000017.1:0-12240 GCA_038245685.1 Minisyncoccia bacterium | reverse complement strand
TGACGTCATTACTCTTATGGTTTCTTATCTACCGACTCCCGGAAAAATAGGCGAAATGAAAACAAAGCCGACTCAATATGCTGTTCGCACATTAAATGGAGCGGGAATACAGCCGGATATGTTGTTGGCTCGCGGAGAAACTCGTCTGGATGAAAAGAGAAAAGAGAAATTATCATGGTCCTGCAATATGCCTGCGGACAGAGTTATCTCTGCCCCCGACGTGGAAAGTATATATGACATACCGCTTAATTTTGAAAAAGAAAAACTTTCAGATAAACTTTGCGACATTTTAGGCGTGACGTGTCAGAAACCCAATGTCAAAGCGTGGAACGCGTGGAAGAAATTTGCCCATAATGCGCATAACGGTAAAAATACAGTGAGGATAGCTATGATCGGCAAATATTTTGAGTCAGGAGATTTTGTTCTTTCTGATTCGTATCTTTCTGTTATTGAAGCTATAAAATATTCTGCATATGCGGAGAATAAAAAGCCGATAATATCATGGCTCAACTCAGTCGACTATGAGAAGTCTCCAGCCAAACTCAAAGAACTTACTAAATATGACGGGATTATTGTTCCAGGAGGATACGGCTCAAGGGGCGTGGAAGGAAATTTAAAAGTAGCTAAATACGCTCGGGAACACAAGATACCTTACTTTGGACTGTGCTACGGTATGCAGATGATGGTGATCGAATACGCTAGGAATATTTTAGGATTAAAAGATGCAAATACCCGAGAAGTGAATCCAAGCGCGAAAAATATTGTTATTGACGTGATGGAATCACAAAAAGAACTTTTGAAAAATAAATCTTATGGAGGTACTAATCGCCTAGGCGCATATAAGGCTTTACTTGAGGAGGGGACCATTGCCAAAGCTGCATATAGAACCAAAGAAATAATAGAAAGACATAGGCATAGATATGAAGTGAATCCTTCTTATGTGGCAGAGCTTGAAGGGAAAGGATTGGTTTTCTCCGGACGTTCACCTGAGGGGCACCTTATGGAAATAGCAGAACTTCCTAAAAGCGAACATCCATTTTATCTAGGCACACAATTCCATCCAGAATTTCTTGCTCGTCCGCTACGTCCGCATCCACTTTTCACGGCTTTTATAAAAGCTTGTATTCTAAAGACGAAATAACTTTAAATTAAAATTTTCCTTAAAAAATCTTCTAAATATCTAAATAGTCGCTAGGCCTTGCTCTAATTTTCTTGTTCTTAGCTCAAGTTTTTCTATACGTTCGGTCATAAGAATTTCATACTGATTTATATGATGTGTGATCATTTCTGCTACAAAAGCAAGTTCTTTTATATCGTCTATTTTTTTAGGGGAACGAACTAGCGTCCGACCCATCTTTTTTGTTACGGTTTTTTTCTTTATTTTCATGTCAACTTTAATGCCGTTAACATGCTTGGATTATTACACAGGAGATTTTTATTCTTTTAGCACGAAGCCTACCCCGCGCACTGTATGAATCAACGGTTTGTTTTTAATTCCATCAATTTTATTGCGTAGGTATTTGATATGAACGTTTAGTTCATTGTTCGTCTCTTTAAATGAAGGTCCCCATGCGTTATCGATTAGGCGTTGGCGGTTTATTGCTTCACCCTGGTTGGTTAGGAGAATATCTAGGAGTTTGTATTCTTTGGGGGTTAGGTGTATGGCTTTACCGTTTCTCGTAACTTCGTGCTTTTTTCTGTCCATGACTAAGTTTCCAAGGGTCAAAATGTCAGAGTCTGTATTTTTTCTTCTGCGAAGTACGGCGCGAATTCGCGCAAAGAGTTCGGTCATTCCGAAAGGTTTTATTAGGTAATCATCCGCTCCCACATCGAGACCTTGTACCCTATCTTCCGCGCTACCTCGAGCGGTAAGCATGATGATAGGGGTGTGGATCTGATGTTCCCTTAGTTCCTTGCATACGGCCATGCCGTCTTTTTTAGGAAGCATAAGATCAAGGATTATGAGGGTGTAATTATTCTTCAAAGCTTTTTCTAGACCTTCTTCTCCGTCATAAGCTACATCCACCGAGTACATCTCTGCTTTGAAAGATTGCTTTAATATATCTACTAATTTTTTTTCATCTTCGATAATTAATATTGCCATATAAGCATATTTTACCACTCATCTGCCAGATACGCAATGATTATAAGCTTATATATTTATTAAATTTGTATTAAAAGTTATCCACATATTATGAACTTTTTGGCTTTTTGGGGTATTGACTTAAATCTTAGATTGAATACAATTATTAAATTAACATTAAATTTATAAAACTTTTAATTAATCGATTATTAATATATAAATCTTACCTATGAGCACACAAGAAAACAGGCAATCTCAAGAAATACTGGCTAGGGCACATCGTGAATACGAACAACTCCTTCAAAAAAGGGCATATTTCAAGGTAAATGATCGGATGCTGGCCGAAGATCTGGTGCAGACTACATTTCTAAAGACGTGGAACTATCTTCTGAAAGGGGGAAAGATAGATAAGATGAAAGCTTTTCTATATCATATTTTAAATAATCTTATCGTTGATGAATATAGAAAGAATAAACCTGTATCACTCGATCTACTTCTAGAAAAAGGATACGAACCAACTGCTCTCGATGAATCTTATAGAATGGCAGACAAGCTGGATGGAAAAAAAGCGGTCAAACTTATCCGCCGACTTCCCAAAAAATATCAGAAAGTTGTGAAAATGAGATACATAGACGATCTTTCGCTTGAAGAAATGTCTCTTAAAACTGGACAGTCAAGGAACACTGTGGCCGTGCAAGCCCACAGGGGGATAGAGAGTCTAAAGTCTTTGTATATTCAAGCTCAAATTTAATCACGAATTTAATAATTCAAAACAATGAATCGCCTTTTGGCGATTCATTGTTTTGACAACTCTCCTTTATATTCTTGAAAAAACATGCTAAGTTTATGAGGTTAGGATTTAATTTGCGAGATCGTCTAATGGTAGGACACCTCCCTCTGGAGGAGGTTATCTTGGTTCGAGTCCAAGTCTCGCAGCTCGAGGAACGAAGGTGACGAAGATACTGAGGATAGTAATCCGAAGTAAAGAATCCGGCGTAAAAATCTCGTCGAAATTAGCAAATTTCGACGCAGACAAATCAATTAGATACCGAGGATAGCAATCCGAAGTAAGGAAATGTATAATAAAGTAATTAATATTAACTACTTAAAATAAATATATGTTGCCAATAAATTATTTAGCAGTTTTGGTTGCAGCCGTAGTTGCTTTTATTATAGGCTTCTTAGCTCACGGTCCAGTCGGAGGTAAGCTCTGGATAAAGCTCGCTAACATTCATCCTACCGGCAATGAAAAGTTTGCGGACATGATTCCGCAAATGTTGCTCAATCTTTTAGTAAATATCGTTTGTGCTTATGTGCTCGCTGTTGTGTATCTATTCGCTTCTACTTCACCACTCATGGGCGGAAGCGGAGCACTGAATGGCATGATATGCGCATTTTGGGTATGGCTCGGTTTTAATGTTACTGCAACGGTTATTGATGTCATATGGATGGGGAAAAGTAAAAAGCTTTGGTTGTTTGAAGCGATATCTTCTCTGGTAGTATTTCTAGTCATGGGAGCAATCATCGCTAGTTGGTAGAAATATTTAAGACGGACTTCAGACCTTTAGGAAATAATATTGATATAATAAATATATGCAACTGGGCTCGCTAAATCCTGAATTTGGAATTAAGGTTATTTTAGTGATAATAATCTTATTTTTTGTCCTTGTTTCTTTTCAGGCTGTTCGGATATTTCACTTTGCAAAAATTAGTAAAAAGCTTATAGAAGAAACAAAGGCATTTTCATTTAAAAATACTAATGCAGCTAAAAAGTTCTTGATTATAGGAGATAGTTTAGCTGTAGGCGTAGGAGGGAAAGAAACAGAATCCTTAGGGGGTAGGTTGCATGCGGACTATCCGGAAGCATCGATACAGAACTTAAGTGTAAGTGGGGCAAAGATCGAAGACGGACTAAAGATCATAAATCAAATAGGAGAGAGTGAAAAGTTTGACGTGATAATAATTCAACTAGGAGCGAATGACATAACTCAGCAAACTCCAATAAGTAAAGTAATAGAAGGAGCTACTCAAATATTAAAAAAAGCAAAAATGTTATCAAACAAAGTGATATTTTTGACTTCTGGAAGCGTAGGCTATGCCCCTATCTTTATTAAGCCCTCTAGTTATTTTTTAACATATAGAAGTACACAGTTTTTCAAATTATTCAAAGAAATCTCCGCTGAAAATAGGGTCACTTTTATTGATTTGTTCCACGAAAAAGAAAATGATCCTTTTTTGAAAAATATAAATCTATATTATGCAAAAGATTATTTTCACCCAAGTGGAGAAGGGTATGGGATTTGGTATAAGGTAATAAAAGAATATATATCTTAAATTTATAAAAAAATCATGACAAATTTTGTATATATTCTCGAATGTGCTGACAAAAGTTTATATGTCGGCTCTACAAATAATCTTGAAAAAAGGCTCAAAGAACATAATAATTCAAAAAACGGTGCACACTATACCAAGATCCGACGACCAGTTTTCTTGAGATATTCTGAAACCTTTAGCACACTCGGAGAAGCGAGAAAAAGGGAAGTCGAAGTGAAGAAATGGCCTCGTAATAAAAAATTGGCACTAATATCTAACAAAGCATTATTATTGAAATGAATAAAAATGACCAAGAAGCTTATGATGAGCTTGCGCTCTATACTCTTTCGAAGAGAGACCCGGCTTTCATACACCAGTATATTGTAGATGCATACTGTGCCCAAAATGCAGATGAAAAAACGAAACCCGTAGCTATTACTCTTGCGCTTGTCGGGCTGTATTTACATTTAGAAAAAAATTACTCTGGCAGGCAAGTACAGCTTGCTCATATGAAAATGGCGAAAAAAAGAAAAAAATGGCTTAAGTTTGTTTTGCCAAAAGATAAAGGAGAAATTAGGGCTCTAGAAGTATTAAAAACTCCTAAAGGAGCTAGTAGAGATGAAATGATCAATAAATGGTCTCGTTCTGTATGGGTCGCCTGGACCGAAAGTCAGGAGGGAATAAAAGATCTTGTGAAAAAGGAATTGGGTGTATAATAAAAAAATGTTAAAAAATCCATATATAAATGCGTTGTTTGTAGGGGCTTATATTATAATAATTGTTTTCATTATGAATTCCTTTTCCTCACTTGCTATTACCTCTACTATCTTCATGCCCATGCTCATGCTTAGCATGCTGGTATTGTCGGTGGCTATTATGGGATTTTTGTTTGTATCTAAACCTCTACAAATTTTCATGGAAGGACATAAAAGCGAGGCGATTGTTTTCTTTGGTAAAACTCTAGGTATGTTTGCATGTTTCATAGTTGTGTTACTTCTTTTTTCTTTCCTTAAGTCTCCAAAACCTGTAGTTCCTCCTACCGTGGCTTCCTCAAGTGAAGTAGGAATAGGGGAACGCTGTGGCGGAAACATGATGAATGCTCCTGTTTGTGGAGTCGGGGCACACTGTGCTCCAGTATCAGGTAGTCGTTTGCCCCTTGGAGATGTCGGAGGGGTTTGCGTCAAAGATTAATAAATATTAACGGAGGATTTTATAAAAAAACTGAGGATCCATTGAGTCAGTACCCTTCAATCGTAATTGCAGTGGAAGATATAAACGAGGCAATGCAAAAAGTAAAAGATTCAGGGGGCACTGTAATCGGAGGACAGAAAAAAGATGGCACGCCGGATGAGATTCCCGGAATAGGTTTATTTGCTTCCATCATTGATACAGAAGGTAATAGAGTAAGTATCTTAGAGCCGAAAGGGATGTAATAATATGAAACAAAAAACGGCATATCTTTAGAATTAAAAATAACCTTATTTTAATTATATGAAAGAATTTAAAAAATTTTTGTTAAGAGGAAATGTAGTCGATCTTGCTGTAGGCATAGTTATAGGCGTAGCTTTCGGGACTGTAGTTTCGGCCTTTGTAGCAGATCTTATTACTCCTTTGATTTCTGCTTTTGCCAAGCTCCCTGATTTTTCTACGCTTACCTTTACTGTCAATGGTGTGAATTTTATGATTGGGCATTTTATAAATGCTTTCATCTCATTTATTCTTATCGCAGCTGCGGTTTTTTTCTTCGTTATAAAGCCGGTGAATATGCTTATAGAACGGTCTCGTAAGCGCGCACCGGAAGATCCTACTACCAAAAAATGCCCTGAATGCTTAAGCGAGATCCCCATTGATGCAAAAAGATGCTCCCACTGTACACAAATAGTACTATAATTACTAAGATTATTTAAATATACTTATGGAAATGGAAAATTTCAATAACACAAAATTTCGCCAAATGCTTAATAAAGTTCCTGAAATCACTTTATTCTTCTGGATTATTAAAATCTTGTGCACCACAGTAGGCGAGTCAGCGGCGGATTTTTTAAACACTAATTTGAATTTAGGACTGAATGGGACAAGTTTAGTGATGGGGATTCTATTAATAGTTGTTCTCATATTTCAATTTAAAACAAAAAAATATACACCTTCTATATATTGGTTGGCTGTAGTTTTGATAAGCGTAGTCGGCACACTCATTACGGACAACCTTACTGATAATCTAGGAATTTCTTTAATAATTACCACAATTGTTTTTGCCATAGCCTTAGCGCTTACTTTTATCATATGGTATGCGCAAGAAAAAACTTTATCTATACATAAAATCGATACTCGTAAGCGAGAAGCATTTTATTGGTTGGCAATATTATTTACTTTTGCTTTAGGCACGGCAGCAGGCGACCTCTTGGCAGAAAAGCTAGCCTTAGGATATCTGCTCTCTGCTTTCATATTCGCTCTTGCTATCGCTCTGGTATATGTTGCATACAAGATATTTAAACTAAATCCGGTCTTAGCATTTTGGATTGCTTACATTCTTACTCGCCCTTTGGGGGCTTCGATTGGGGACTATCTAGCATCTCCGATAGATGACGGAGGGCTTGCTCTAGGTACAGCACTAACGAGCGGGATTTTCCTTCTGGCTATATTAGCTACAGTAATCTATCTCACAAAAACTAAAAAAGATGTAATTACCGCATAAAGAAGTTTTGGGTGTATACTTTAGGAATGATAAAAGAATATAGAGAATATTTCAAAAATAACCCTAATGGATATTGGTTTAAGGCTAAACTCTATGGATGGGGATGGACTCCTGTAAAGTGGCAAGGATGGGCAGTAGTTATTGCCTTTATATTTTTATCTATTTTAAATTTTAATCGCCTGGATTATTCGTCTCATTCTGCGAGCGATACTTTAATTAATTTTTTGCCCCAAACTTTTATTTTGGTAATAATATTAATTTTGATATGTTATAAAAAAGGCGAAAAGCCTAGATGGCAGTGGGGGAAAGAAAGAGGATCAAAATAAAATTAATTATGTATTCCCAAAAAACAATATGGATAGGGATGATAGTTGGGTCTACTCTCGGCGGACTTGCGCCACTCCTCTGGGGAGGCTCGGAGTTTTCATTTAGTGGCGTTATCTTAAGCTCAGTTGGAGCTATGCTAGGAATTTGGTGGGGTGTAAAAGTAGCTCAATAGAATAATGGTATTTATTAAATTTTTCGTGAAGGATTTTTAGTTATGCACTTTTTTATTGACAATACCCCCAGGGGGTATATACTTCTAAATATGAAATATGATAAGCAAAAACTAATAAGGCGATTAAAAATAATTGAAGGTCAAGTAAGAGGCTTACAAGAGATGGTCGAAAAAAATATCTATTGTGTAGATGTGATAACGCAAACATCAGCAGTAAAACAAGGGCTCTCAAGTGTCGAAGATATATTGATGGAGAACCATTTGAGCACTTGTGTAGTGAGTCAGATAAAGCGAGGTGATACAGACAAAGCTACTAAGGAGATTCTGAAAGTTTATTCCTTAAAACGAAAATAATATGAATACATCAAAAACTTACAAAATCAAAGGCATGCATTGCGCTTCGTGTGCCGGCATAATTGAAAAGACTTTCAAGAAAACGGACGGAGTAGAGGTCGCTGAAGCAAATTATGGGACAGAGTCAGTGAAAGTCACATATGACGATTCTAAAACAAACCCAGAAGAACTTTCAGAGAAGATTGAGAAACTTGGATACTCGTTAAATATCCCCAGTGCAGAAGAGATGGGCATGTCCACAAGTGAACATGCGGAACACCTAGGACTTAATCAATCAAAAAAAGAAAAGCTCGAAGAAATTAAGGATATGAAATCAAAAGTTATTTCCGCGATACCACTAGCTGTGATAAGTATATTTGTAATGGCCTGGGATATTTTTTCCCAATTTAAGTGGGCGCCGGAAATGTCATATTTCTGGTCAGAATTTTTTCATCATCTTCTTCCTGTTATGGCCACTTATGTACTCTTCGTGGTCGGCAAGCCATATCTTTTAGGGTTTTACAGATTTCTCCGTTATGGAAAAGCAAATATGGATACGCTTATTGGTATAGGTACTAGTGTCGCGTTCTTTTATAGTTTTATCGTTACTGCATTCGAAAAGAATTTAGCTCCTTATATTAATGTAACTAATACGTATTATGATGTGACCATTGTAGTCATTACATTTATTGCTCTTGGAAAATATCTAGAAGCAAGATCCAAACTAAAGACTGGAGATGCTATTGAAAAGCTATTGAATCTGCAAGCCAAAACAGCCTTAGTGATTCGTGGAGGAAAGGAAATAGAGATTGCCGTGGATCAAGTGGTCCATGGAGAAATAATAATCGTAAAACCAGCGGGAAAAATCGCCGTTGACGGTATTTTAACGGAAGGGAGTTCATATGTAGATGAATCCATGATTTCTGGAGAACCAATTCCGGTAGAAAAAAATATTGGTGATAGCGTAGTGGCAGGAACTATGAATACAAACGGCTCATTTACTTTTCGAGCTACGAAAGTGGGCTCAGAAACTTTATTGGCGCATATAGTAAAGATGGTGGAAGAAGCGCAAGGTAGCCGAGCTCCCATTCAAGCATTAGCAGATAAAATATCTAGTATTTTTGTTCCCATTGTTTTAATCATCGCTTTTCTTACGCTCGGCGTATGGCTTTTGTTGGGGACAAGTGCTCTTGGTTTTTCTCAAGCTTTGTCTTATGGTCTTATGTCCTTCGTAGGGATTCTGGTTATTGCCTGTCCTTGTGCTTTAGGGCTGGCTACTCCAACGGCGATAATAGTAGGAGTAGGCAAAGGGGCTAAAGAAGGAATTCTTATAAAAGACGCAGGTACTCTCCAGAAATTACATAAAGTGAATGTTGTAGTTGTAGATAAAACAGGAACCATAACGATAGGAAAGCCCGAACTAATTTTTATCCAAAATAATTCCGAGATGAAGGACGATGAGCTAACAAGCATTCTCGGATCTCTTGAAAATAAATCCGAACACCCTATTGCGCACGCGATAGTAACTTATGCAAACAAGAAAAATATAAAACTGAAAGTGGTGGAAAACTTTGAAGCAATTAAAGGGAAAGGACTTAAAGGAATAGTGGACGGAACGGAGTACTTTGCGGGAAATGCAAAACTCATGGAAGAATTAAATCTTTCTTTCGATGTGCGATCTTTTGAAAAAGAAACCTTGGAAGGAAAAACACCAGTGGTTCTTGCCACTAAAGAAAAAATACTGGGAACTGTTTTTGTAGCAGACTCAATTAAAGCTGAAACAGTAAAAGCTATTTCGGATTTGCACAAACTCGGAATAAAAGTAGTTATGTTAACAGGAGACAACATTAATACAGCAAACTTCATAGCTAAAGAAGTGGGCATCGATGAAGTCGTGGCAGAGGTCATGCCAGAAGACAAGCTGAATAAAATTAAAGCACTGCAAAGTGCAGGGAAAATTGTGGCAATGGCAGGAGATGGAGTAAATGATGCTCCGGCGCTCGCACAGGCTGACGTAGGCATCGCTATGGCAACCGGCACAGATGTAGCGATAGAATCAGCGGGTATAACGCTTTTAGGCGGAGATATCTCTAAGCTAGTAAAAGCAATAAAGTTGTCTAAGATAACAATGCGGGGAATAAAACAAAATCTTTTCTGGGCATTCATATATAACATAGTGGGGATTCCGCTAGCAGGAGGTCTTTTCTATCCTTTGTTTGGTTGGTTACTTAATCCTGTTTTTGCAGGGTTAGCGATGGCCCTTTCCAGTGTGTCAGTAGTGTCGAACTCATTAAGAATTAAGGCAATGAAACTATAATATGAACAAAAGATACACATTTCACGTCCACGGTATGCATTGCAACGCCTGCGTCCTTATGACCGATAGCGAATTAACTGAAATGCCAAACGTAGAGAGCGCAAAATCTAATCTTGCCACTCATACTGTAGAAGTTATTGGTTATTTTGGAGAAAAGACAGAAGCAGAAATAGCGAAGGAATTAACGATTCCTCTAAAGTCTCATGGTTATACTGTATCGGTAGAAAAAGAAATAAAAGAAAAGAATTGGGCAGATTTTAAAATAGCCATTCCCATTGCTCTTTTGTTCGCTATTTTTTTTGTTTTATTACAAAAGATGGGTTTGGTAAATTTAGTCGGCGGAAATAAGGTTACTTATGGGACAGCCTTTGTCATTGGAGTCATTGCATCTGTTTCTACTTGCATGGCAGTAGTTGGCGGGCTAGTGCTCTCGATGTCTGCAACTTTTGCCAAAGAAGGAGATAAGATGAAACCCCAATTACTATTCCATATGGGCAGGATTGTATCCTTTTTTGTTTTCGGAGGAATAATTGGAGCAATCGGATCGGCTTTCACCCTTAGTACTGGTGCAACTTTTACTCTCAGCTTACTCATAGGTATCGTAATGCTTATTCTTGGAATCAATCTTCTCGATGTATTCCACTTCGCAAAAAAGCTGCAGCCTTCGATGCCGAAATTTTTATCGAAGCATGCATTTGGAGTTTCCAAATTCAATCACACACTAACTCCGCTTCTCGTAGGAATAGCAACGTTTTTTTTGCCATGCGGATTTACCCAGTCGATGCAGTTGTTTACTTTGACGACTGGAAGCTTTATGAAGGGGAGTCTGACTATGCTTGCTTTTGCTCTAGGAACATTGCCTGTGCTTGCCCTTATTAGTTTCAGCTCCCTTAGCATTCAGAAAAGTTCTAAAGCAGGAGTATTCTTTAAAACCGCAGGACTTATCGTCATACTATTTGCTCTCTTTAATCTTATCAATAGCTTGGTAGTGGTGGGAGTTATCCCTCCACTGTTTAATTTTTGATACAATAAATTTATGAAATCAAAAACCCTATATTTCTCGATAGTTCTAGGTGTAGTGCTTGTTTTCGGAGCTATCATGCTTACCAAGCCAGGACCGAGCCCTACCAAAGATCTGAGTGATGGCAATAATGTCACTATGGTAGATGGTAAACAAATTATTGAAATCTCTGCTAAGGGTGGATATACTCCCAGCATAACCACCGCAGTTTCTGGTGTACCTACGATTCTTCGCTTTAAAACGAGCGGAACTTTCGATTGTTCTTCTTCGGTGCGAATACCGAGTATGAATATTACGAAATTTCTCCCGAATTCTGGAAGCACTGATATAGACTTAGGAACTCAAAAATCAGGAACATTGCAAGGTAGTTGTGGGATGGGAATGTACCCCTTTCAAGTGGTATTCAAATAATATTAATAATTATTTTTCCGGTTTTATTTTCTTCCAAGTTTTTTTTATGAGTTTAAATTTATTACTCATTTTATTCGTAAAGAGATTACTTTCAGAGTCCCAGAGATAGGTATCGATCGATAAATTTGGTTTATTTATTTTTATAACATTGAAGGATTCTACTTCACCCCGCTGTCTTTCTGACAGAGTACCTGCTTGAAGCGCGATAGCGGCGTATTCGAGACCGCTGTATCTTTCTTCGGTAGTGACTACAGAACTTTGATGAAGATGACCCGAAAGATATAGATCAATATTGAAATGGGAAAGCATCTCGACTCCTCGTGACGCCCTTCTAGCAAGTTTTCCTTTGTGTCTTTCGATAGGGAGGTCGAAAGGGTGATGAGTGACAACAATTTTAAATATTTTTGGAGAGAAAAGCGAGAACCAGCGCTCTGCTGTTTTTATCTGAGATGTGCTCACGTTACCATTTTTTATATTGAAATTCCGCGAAGTGTTTATGCTTGCAACTGCTATTTCGTTGTCAGAGTAATACGATTCGATGGTTTCAGATATATATTTTTTATAATTT
>JBBRSF010000016.1:0-13281 GCA_038245685.1 Minisyncoccia bacterium | reverse complement strand
TTGCAATTCGTCTTTTTCAAAACCAAGCTCTGAGGCAAGCCTTATAACTGTTGCATTACCCTCTTCGACGATAAACCATAACTTCATATCTCTGAATTTAGTTCTGTAAGTATCCATAACAAATTTAGTAAAATTCTTCATGAGTCCCCTTCGCCTAAAAATAGAATAGGAACGCCAAGCTATTGTATGCCATTCCTTTTGAATTTCATATCCCTCTTCCTTTCCTGATCGAGGGAATTTTTTACCAAAGGGTTTAGGTCCCAACCAGATAATCGCGGCGAGAGAATCTGTCTGCTTGTGAACCAGTATAAAAGGAGTCCGACTTTTTTTATACCAATCTTCATAAGAGCCTTCACCAAAACGTCTCTTGTCGCCTGTATTTTTCTGGAGCTCTGTGTCGCTTTCGTCTAAGGAAAGTGCTTTTAATTGCAAAGCATATTTTTCCTCCATCCCTACAAATACATCAAATTCTTCTCCTCTTTTACAAATCGCGTCTGCAATGTGAATAGAAGCATATAACGGCAAAGGCAAGAAGAAGTCTGGTAAATTATTTCTTTCTAAGATTTTCATTGCACTATAAAATATAGCAAATTTGAGCCCGTGGAGCTACCTATAAAAATAGTCCTATTCGTCAATAATTTCAAAGTCATTTCCGAGCCCAATCGGAGCTTTTTTTACTCGCAAAAAATAAACTAGCGAGCCAGCCACAGTAATAAATATTATAAAAGATACGATCCACAACCATGAACTGTTTCCACTTTTATTATTATTTTCCAGATTTGCGGACTGAACATTTGCAGACATATCAGTGGGTAATATTTTAATTTCTTCGGTTTTAGGTAAAATATCTTTGTTTGGTAAAAGTGTTTGAGGAGTTATTTTTTCAGCCGTTATTTTTTCTGTTGTTGCTTCTATTGCGAGTACTTCTTTCGGTGCACTAGCGTTAAAATCAAAGACTGTTTGTTTTTCCGGATTCAGAAGTTTGAGAGTTCCTTTGTCCGCAATCGAAAGATTGCTTACGTGAGGCGAGATTATCAGGGATTTTTTTGCGGCGAGCAAAGTATTTTTAGGAATTACAAAACTTTTTCCATTACTTGCTAATGTCCAACCAGAGAGATCGGCATTGTATTCTGTATTATTCTTAAGTTCTACAAAAAAATCTTTTTCATCCCCAACGCCGTTTATAGATATGTTGTTGGGAATTATTTTTATCGGGATTTGAATTGAAGCACCCGACTGATCAGAGTAAAAGTTTTCGAAATAATTAAGTGTAACTATATAATCGCCCGGGTAGAAAAAAGAATGCCGAAAAATATCGTTTCCTGTTATGGTTGCTTCTTTTGCATCTCCATCTCCAAAATTCCAATAGTATCTACCATTGTATAGCTTTTCTCCACGAGCTCCCTGTGTGGTAACTTGAAATACTATCGGTAGCCCGACAAACTCTAAATCTTTAGAATCAACTATGATTTTTATTTTCTTTTCTTCTGCGACTTTTGCGTCTTTTGATTTAGTCTCATTTACGGACCCATTTGTATTCACAGGAAGACCGCCCGGACCCGGAGAACTTTCTCCGATAGGAGAAGTATTGGGCGGTGGAGGATTGGAAACTCCACTTTCATTTACCAATCCCGGAGTAGGCGTACGGCCCGAAAAAACTCCGGCTACTTTTTGAAGAGAATTTCCATCCCCTGCTCCTCCCTGAGATGAGGTATAAGTCATACTATCAAGAGAGTTTCCATCGGCATCAAGAATTTTTATTGTAGCACCGGTATTATTTAAACTACTAATACTCGTATCATAAACTGTTCCACTAAAACCTGGGTGATCTATGAGAAATGTATCCTTATCTCCCGCAAACACTACATAACTATTTCCGGGAAAAGAAAAATTAACTTCTCCATTCAAAGTTCTATTTCCTGATCCGTCATATATCCGCCACTTAGTGGCATCCACGGGAACCTCGCTCGAAGAGCTATTATAGATTTCAATCCACTCTCGGCTCTTGCTGTTCGTCGAATCCGAACCAGAAAGATCATACATCACTTCGTTGATGCTTAAGCTCGCTAATGCTAAATGTGAGAACAAAAAGAAAACGATTACAACAAAAACTAAAGTTAGTTTTTTATGCATAAAATAGTCGTTATGTTTTGTAAAGTTCTATGCTAAAATAATACCATGCAAAAAAATGATAATAAAATAGATTTCCTCGCCGTTGGGGATATCGTAATTGACGCTTTTATACGCTTAAAAGACGCGGAAAACCTCACCAGCCAAGGTACACTTAAGCTTTGCGTTCGTTTTGGAGATAAAGTTCCCTATGAATCAGTTACTGTCGTTCCCGCTGTCGGCAACAGTCCAAATGCTGCTGTCTCGGCTTCCCGTTTAGGACTCAATGTTGGGTTAGTTAGTAACGTAGGGGATGATAAACATGGTAAAGATTGTCTCGAGAGCCTAGAAAAAGACAAAGTAACTACAGAGCATGTAACGATTGAAGAAAATAAAATCACAAATTATCATTATGTTCTTTGGTATGATATAGATAGAACCATACTTATAAAACACACAGAGTTTGATTATAAATTTCCTCAAATAGAAAACGTCGCTTGGATTTACCTCAGTTCCCTCTCAGAACACTCACTACCTTATCATATGGAAATCGGAGAGTATTTAAAAAATCATCCTGAGACAAAGCTCGCCTTTCAGCCAGGAACTTTCCAGATAAAGTTTGGAACTGCAGAATTAAAATCTATTTATGATAGAACCGAAATATTTTTCTGTAATGTAGAAGAAGCGGAAAAAATATTAGGAGTTACTAGCAAAGACCTTGTTACTCTTTCAAAGGGAATTCAGGAGCTTGGTCCAAAAATCGTAGTTATTTCAGACGGACCTAACGGAGCGTATTTGTATTACGAGGGTGGACTATGGCATATACCTATATATCCAGACATTGCTCCACCTCTCGAACGCACTGGCGCTGGCGATGCATTCTCTTCTACTTTCACTGCCGCGCTCGCTTTGGGCTTAACTCCACTTCAAGCATTTGCCTGGGGACCGATAAACTCTATGTCAGTCGTTCAAGAAATCGGTGCACAGAAAGGCCTTCTGTCTCGAGAAAAATTGGAAGAATATTTAGCCAAAGCACCGACGGAATATAAAGTGAAGAAAATAAATTAAAAAGAAAACACCTCAAGCATCGCTTGAGGTGTGGTGTGGGGGCGGCCGTTGGGCCGCCCCTATTGATTAGTCTATCCCTTTCAGGAATTCCTGGATTTCACGACTGCGATCCATTCCTCTTGAAGGGACAGCATTTTCCGCGACGCTCTTCTCGTCAGGATGATAGAATTCCTCATCCTAATTACGACGACCGAAATCCCCGAGGTACTCAACGCTCCGCTCATCGCAGACCTCCTCCCGATCCCCGTCTTTCGTCGGTTCGTCGCCCTCCTTGGTGAACCCCCGCTCCTCTAGGGTGGGCTCGGGCACGGCTTTAAGCTTTTCGAGACCGCAGTTGTTAAAGTTCCGTGTCTCTTCGTGCGGTAATTCACACTCAGTGGTTGAAACCACCAAACTTACCTTTGCCTTCCCTTCGAGAATGATTGGCATTCTTGCCACATCCTCCAATTGCATGATGAGAGAAATAGCATTCTCATCACTAAAACCTGCAAGCCCCAGGGCTTGAAACAACTCTTTAGCTATCACAGAACTGAGCATGGTGTGCTCTCCTTTCAAAGGAATATTACATATTTAATGGAAATTTGTCAATCTTAATTTATTTCCTTTTCAAAGCTTTTTTAACCGCTTCTTTTATAGCATCTTTTCCCATCCCATAATGCTCAATGAGTTCGTTTGGAGTGCCGGATTGTCCAAAAAGATCCCGAACGCCGACAAATTCAATCGGCACAGGAAAATTTTGCGCAAGCACTTCCGCTACCGCACTTCCCATCCCTCCTGCGATCTGGTGTTCTTCTACGGTTACTATCGCAGAGCACTCTTTGGCAAGAGATATTATTGCTTCAGAGTCTATCGGCTTGATGCTGGCAAGGTTCATTACTTTTGTCTTTACGCCTTCTCCTTCTAATTCTTTCGCAGCGAGAAGTGCTCTTGATACTAGTCCTCCCGTAGCAATGATGCCAACTTGAGCAAGACCTACATCGGGAATCCAATAAATTTCTGATTTTCCTATAGCGAAAGGAGTGTCTTCGGTTGTAATTATCGGTGTTTTTTCCCTTACCAATCGTAAATACGCAGGCTTACCAGACTTAGCGAGCGCCAGAGTCGCCTTTTTTGCTTCAATCGCATCGCAAGGAGAAATAACATCAATGTTCGGCATCACACGAATGAGAGCAATGTCTTCAAGCGCTTGATGTGTTCCCCCGTCAGGCCCTACCGATATGCCAGAGTGGGAACCGACAATTTTTACAGGTCTGTCATTATAAGTTATGGTAGTCCTAATCTGCTCCCAATTTCTCCCCGGCGAAAACATCGCATACGAAGAACAGAAAGGAATTTTCCCCATGGCGGCCATGCCGCTTGCCACCGTTACTAGGTTTTGCTCAGCCACGCCGACTTGCACAAAACGCTCGGGAAACTTATCAGCAAAAAGATTCATCTGCGTGGACTCTGTCAGGTCTGCACAAAGACCCACCACATTCACATCCTCTTCACCCGCTTTTAAGAGTCCTTGTCCGAAGCCTTTTCGTATAGGCACTTGCTCTACATCATCGGAAAATATTTGTGGATTAAGTTTTAATTTTGGGTTTAACATACTATATTCTTTCCCCTATGGCTCTTAATTCTTTAAGCGCCATTTCTCCTTCTTCTTTGCTAGGCGCCTTTCCGTGCCATTTATAATTTTTCTCAAATTCCTTCACCCCTTTTCCGGGGATAGTATGAGCGATGATTACAACGGGCTTCTGGTATATCGCTTGCGCTTCTTCTATCACTTCATTCAAATACAAAAAATCATGTCCTCCGACTTCTATCACGTGCCAATTAAAACTTTTCCATTTTGAATGAAACGGCTCTAGGGGCATTACGTCTTCGGTAACTCCTTCTATCTGAATATTATTTCTGTCTATAATCGCGATTAAATTTCCTAATTTATTTTTACCAGCCAACATAATCGCTTCCCAAGTATTACCTTCATCCATCTCCCCGTCCGACATAAAACAATATATAAATCTTTCTTTATCTTTCTTATCTATCTTATCTGCAATCGCCATCCCCACCGCCTGAGAAAGCCCTGAGCCAAGAGGACCAGAAGACGTCTCTACCATGGGTAAATATTCTCGATGTGGATGTCCTTGTAGTCGTGTGCCGAGTTTTCTTAGAGTCATAAGTTCTTCGACTGGGAAATATCCAGCATGCGCCATTGTAGAATAAAGCACCGGACAAATGTGGCCGTTTGAAAGGACTACTCTGTCTCTTTCTTCCCAACTCGGATTTTTCGGGTCATGCTTTAGAGTGTGAAAATAAAAAAGAGTAAAAATGTCTGCCATGCCGAGTGGTCCTGCAGTGTGTCCGGACTTTGCCTCTACCAGCATTTCAATAATCGAGATACGAATATCGTTCGCTTTTTTCTCGAGCTCTTTTATTTTTTCTTGAGTTAACATTTTTATAGTAGTTATAGTTCTTTTAACCATTCTACTCTACTGATTATATCATCAGTATTAAAAATTGCCGAGCCGGCGACAAGTTTTGTAGCGCCTGCTTCTATCAAAAGTGGAGCAGTCTGTTCATTTACTCCGATATCTACAGCAATAGGCAGATCAAAATACTTTTCTCTCAGATTTTTTATATTTTCGTAAACTTTTTCATCAAGAGACATGCCCTGATGCCCTATTTTATCATTTCCCATAAACTGGACAAAGTCGATGACGTTCGACAAGGGAAAGATTTTATCGATAGGGGTGCTCGGATTTATCGCCACCCCTATTTGCAAACTATCTCTAATATACACATCTATTCCTTCGATGAAATCTTTGAAATCTTCTAAGTTACCCACTGCTTCTAAGTGAAAAATAATTCTTTTAGCGCCCAGTTTGGTATATATATCGAAATTCGTAACAGCATCGACTACCATCAGGTCAAGCTCAAAATCAATATCTTCCCAAAAGGGCATTCCTTCATCCTCGTTTATTATTCTTTTGAAATGTTCATCTAAACCATCCGAGCTTATTCCTTCATCTGAAGGACTATTAAAAGGCCAAGTCATACTTTTCACAAATACCCCGTCACAAATATCCACTTGGGCGATTGGAACAACTCCGCGGACTAGGGAAATTTTATTTTTCAGATCTTCGTAATGTTTGGGCAATATTGCCGGTATAATTTCTGCCATTTAGCCTAATTTATTTATTCTCCTAACATGTCTCTCTTCTCCTTTAAATTCGGTCGCCAAAAATAGCTCTATCGCAAACCTTATCTGATCTTCTGTTAGGAATCGTACACTCAATGAGAGAATATTCGCATCATTGTGAACACGCGCTAGCTTTATAATTTCAAAAGAGTCTACATTTTTTTCTCCATTTATATCTATTTCTCCTTGAGCCAGAGCTTCACTATAAAAAACTGCGGCTCGAGCGCCTGGTACACGATTTGCACACATTGCTTCACCTTGTCCAGTTCCTCCCATAATTATTCCAAAGCTTCCCCTTTCTTTCACAACAGCTTCTGCTACTGGTCTTATGAAATCAGGGTAGTCGTCATTTGAGTCAAAATCAAATGCTCCTTTATCTTCGACTTCATGGCCAAGTTCTTTAAAATAAACTTTTAGTTTTTCTTTCAATTCATATCCTGTATGGTCTGAGCCGATATAGATTTTCATTTTATTGTCTTCGCAGTTTTGATAACATGGTCGATAAGTGTATGCGTATACCCCATTTCGTTATCATACCAACCCATTACTTTTACCAAGTTGCCTCCGACGACGCGAGTCATTTTTAGATCAGCGATACTTCCATAAGAACTTCCGAGAATATCACTCGAGACGAGCGGCTCTTCTGTTACTGAGAAAATTTTACTCCAGGCTGGATCGGCTGCAGCTTTTTTAAGAATCTCATTCACTTCTTCGGCGGATGTTTCGCGCTTTGCAATGAAAGTAACGTCCACAATTGACCCAGCAGGAACAGGAACTCTGATAGAGATGCCGTCAAATAGTCCGGTGAGTTCGGGGAAAGCTTTTGTGACTGCGATAGCGGCTCCGGTCGAAGAAGGCACTATATTCTGCGCCGCCGCACGTCCTTCTCGCATATCTTTTTTACTGTTTCCATCTACCAGAGATTGCGAAGCAGTATAACCATGCACAGTATTCAAAACTGCTTTTTCAATTCCTATTGCCTTGTCGAGTATTGCGATAAGTGGACTGGCTGCATTCGTAGTGCAAGAAGCGTTTGAAGTAATATCACAAGTACCAAATTTTTCTTCGTTTATTCCTAACAGAATAGTTTCGCCTTTCACAACTTGCCCTGAGTCAGTCGAAGGGTCTCCATCTTTGGCTGGAGCAGATATAACAACTTTTTTTGCACCCGCAACTATGTGTGCTTCCGCTTTTTCATAATTTGTAAAAAGTCCCGTGGATTCCACTGCTACGTCAACACCCAACTCTTTCCAAGGAAGCTTCGTAGGATCTTTTTCGGCCACCACTCGGACCTTTCTGCCATCGATAACTAAGTTATTACCTTCCACTTTTACATCATTGTTCCAAGTACGATAGACTGTATCGTATTTTAAAAGATAAGCAATATTTTCTATGTCCACCAGGTCATTTACTGCCACCACTTCTAGCTCTGGATTTTCCCAGGCAACCTTTAAAAAAGCCCTCCCGATTCGTCCGAAACCATTGATTCCTACTTTGATTTTTTTATCCATATTCTTTAATAAATTTTAATATTTCTATTATATCAAAAAAATATGCAAATGTGTTATTATAGGCAAAATGGCAAAAGATTCAGCAAAGGAAAATAGTGAGAAAAAGAACGAATTCGTACACTTACATACGCATTCTCACTATTCCCTCCTAGATGGCCTTTCTAAGATCGAAGACCTTATAGACCTCGCTAAAAAATTCAAAATGTCTTCTATGGCACTTACCGATCACGGCAATATGTACGGGGCTATTGAATTTTATAAATTGGCAAAAAAGGCGGGAATAAAACCTATCATCGGAGTCGAAGCTTACATTTCCAATCGTGGCCGACTCGACAAAGACCCCGGGGTCGATAATAAAAGATATCACCTCATACTTCTCGCAAAAAATTTACAAGGATATAAGAACCTCATGCGTCTTGTTACCATTTCACATCTTGAAGGATTCTATTACAAACCGAGAATGGATAAAGAAATTCTCAAACAATACCACCAAGGTATCATTGCGCTTTCGGGTTGTCTGGGTGGAGAGCTTTCTCGCACTCTTTCTCAGGGTCAAGAAGATAAAGCAGAAAATATTGCAAAAGAGTATCAAGATATTTTTGGCAGAGAAAATTATTTTCTTGAAATTCAAGACTACGGCAACATCGAGGGTGGGAAAGAAGTAAAGGAAGGACTTATCAAATTAAGTAAGAAGCTCGACATACCTCTCGTGGCTACTATCGACTCGCACTATCCTTGTACTGAAGACAATAAGGCTCACGATACTCTTCTTTCCATCCAAACAAACTCCGACATAAAAGACGAGAACAAATTTTCTTTCGGTGACGGAGATTATTCTTTTGTTGATGCGGAGAAAGCGAAAGAAATGTTTAAGGACACTCCAGAAGCAGTCAAGAATACTGTAAAAGTGGCAGAGATGTGCAATCTAGAACTCGAACTAGGACGTTGGGTTTTCCCTGATTTTAAAATTGAAGAAGGAAAAACTTACAATCAGAAACTTAGAGAGCTTACCTACACGGGACTAGAAACTTTAAACATAGAAAAAACTCCTGAAGTTCTCGAACGAATAGAATACGAATTGAAGGTCATTTTCGACAAAGGTTACTCTCCTTACTTTCTAGTTGTAGGAGACCTCCTCGACTATGCCAAGAAAAATGCAATTCTTACCGCGATTAGAGGCTCTGTGGCAGGATCTATGGTAACTTATCTTCTCCGTATTACAAATATAAATCCGATTGAATACAAACTTCCCTTTGAGCGATTTTTGAATCCTTTTCGTCCTTCCCCGCCCGATATAGACATGGACTATGCAGATAACCGCCGTGATGAAATGATCGAGTATGTAAAAGAAAAGTATGGTGCAGACAAAGTAGCTCAAATAGGAACTTTCGGAACCATGATGGCTCGAGGCGCAGTCCGTGACGTCGCACGTGCTCGAGCTTACCCTTATACGGTCGGAGATAGAATTTCTAAAATGATTCCTATGGGTTCTCAAGGCATGCCTATGACCATAGATTATGCGATGAAAATTATACCCGAGCTTAAAGCTGCTTACGAAAAGGAAAAAGATACGAAAGAAATTATCGATCTAGCGAAAAAACTCGAAGGCTGTGTCCGACATATTTCTGTGCACGCGGCCGGAGTGGTTATAGCGCCTCAGCCTATTTACGAATACATGCCCACACAGCTCGACCCTAAGGGTGGAAAAATCATCACTCAATACGACATGTATAGCGCCGAAGATGCCGGACTTCTAAAATTCGACTTCTTGGGCATAAGAAACCTTGCCATATTGTCGGATGCTATGGCTCTCGTGAAAAATTTCTACGGAGTAGAAATAGACATCAATAATATTCCCCTAAATGACAAGAAAACTTTTGAACTTCTCTCTAGCGGACAAACAGAAGGATTGTTTCAACTAAACGGTTCTGGCATGACGCGATACTTAAAAGAGCTCAAACCTTCATCTATCCACGATATCAATGCGATGGTAGCCCTCTATCGTCCAGGACCTATGGAATCTATCCCGGAATATATCAAAAGAAAGCATAATCCAAATCTTGTAAAATACTTAGATCCTCGAATGAAAAAATTCTTAGGAGAATCGTATGGGCTGATAGTTTACCAAGATGACCTCCTTTTCTGCGCGATAGAACTAGCGGGGTACAACTGGGAAGAAGCGGATAAATTCCGAAAAGCAGTAGGCAAAAAAATCCCTGCAGAAATGGCGGCCCAAAGAGATAAATTTACCAAGGGAATAATTGCCAATGGTCAAACTCCGCAATTTGCAGAAAAACTCTGGAAACTTTTCGAACCTTTTCAAGCTTATGGATTCAATAAAGCGCATGCGGCTTCCTACGGAAGAGTAGCCTATCAAACGGCTTACATGAAAGCTCATTACCCGGTGGAATACATGGCGGCCATACTCACAGCAGAATCAGGAGACGTGGAAAAAGTGGCACAAATAATCGAGGAATGTAAAAAAATGAAAATTCTGGTGATGCCTCCTCATATAAATGAAAGTTATGGCGGATTTACTTGCCTGCCGGAAGAAAAAGATACGAAAATAACCGAACAGAATAAAAGTAAGAAAATAAGATTTGGATTTTATACAATTAAAAATTTGGGTACAGATATTTCAGACGCAATCATTGCTGAACGAAAAACTAACGGTAAGTTTGATAGCCTTACTAATTTTCTCGACAGAATCAAGCATAAAAATCTAAATAAAAAATCAATGGAAGCTCTCATAAAGTCAGGATGCATGGACGACTGGGACGACCGAGGGGTGCTCTTGGCAAACCTAGAATCCATGCTTCTTTATAATCACGAAAGTGGCAAAGTAAACGAGAACCAGACTTCCCTTTTTGGCGGCACGACCACAGTACCGGCTCCAGAATTCAAACTCGAACCCGCTAACCCTGCCAATCAAGCCGAAAAACTTCTTTGGGAAAAAGAACTCTTGGGATTATATATTTCGGGTCACCCACTCGATCGTTTACGAGACAAACTTGAGAAACGAACAGTAAACATTAAGAAAATTAAAGAAGAACTTGAGAACGGCATGGCAGTAACTATAGCCGGCATCATCGAAACTTCTCGCCAAGTTGTCACCAAGAAAAATGAACGCATGGCATTTTTAAAAATTTCCGATCTTACAGACTCTATCGAAGCTGTCGCCTTCCCCTCTATCTTCCAAGCTTCTGTCGATATCCTAGTTCCCGAAAAATGCATTGCCTTCTCTGGAAAAGTTTCAAATCGTAACGGTGAAAAAAGTATTATCATTGAAGCTGTGAAGGAGATATAAGAGTTGTAATAAAATAAAGAAGCAAGAGTGGAAAGTATACTTTAGTGATAGTCTTGTTTTCTAGATAAAAGAGCATAGGCCTGTTTGAGGGCTATTTCGGGCAGAATATCTCCTTTTTGTAATTTTTCCACCAGCTGATTTAAAGTTGGAATTTCATGGTCATTACCTCCCCTCATTGCAACCTGGTCTCGAATATTTAAAATTTCCATTTCGACAGATTCCTTTGTGTGGACTTTTGGTTCAATATTTCCTTCCATAATTTACTATTATATAAAGTTCTATTAATTAAACAAACTCATAGCTTTATCTTTACTCTCGGTAAAAATGCATTCCACTGCTTCGACAACTTTTTTGGAAAGTTTTTTCAAAATTTCCAGTTCTGGTTTTTTAAACTCTCCTAAAAGGAATTTTAAAACATCTTTCTCCCCGGTCGGCTTTTTAATTTTCCCCGACGGAGTCGCCGGAGAGATGCCGATACGAATCCGTACAAATTCTTCACTTTTAACTCCCTTGATTATTGACTGAAGTCCGTTATGCCCGCCCGAGGAGCGGTTAAAGGAAATTTTCATTTTACCAATAGGCAGATCCACATCATCATAAATAACGATAAGATCTTTCAAATCTTTCTTTGATTTAACCAGTGGCGCGACGGCTTTACCGGAATTATTCATAAAAGTGTCCGGGGTTAAGAATTTTATCTTGCTGTTATTTGAGTTTGCTTCAAGTTTTTTCTGAATAAGACCGACGACTATTCGCCCTGCATTGTGTCTAGTATTCTCATATTCTTGGCCAGGATTTCCTAGCCCTACAACTAATTTCATATTTCCTATAATACCATTCGAAGTTAACAGAGGGCAAATTTCCTATTTATATATTAAAAAACACCCCGGCCCATGACGTCAAGCAGATTTTGTGTTATATTGTTGTAATGGAACAAATAATACATGAAGAAAAAACCAAGAAGCAATCCTTCTGGGAACTGGTACGTTTTGCGGTTATTGCATTAATAGTAGTAATACCTATACGCATTTTTATAGCAGAACCTTTCGTAGTATCCGGTAGTTCGATGGTCCCCACTTTTGAGAATGGAGATTATCTAATCGTGGACAAAATTTCCTATGAACTGGGTAGTCCGAAAAGAGACGATGTAGTTGTTTTCCGTTATCCTGGCGACACCACCAAATTCTTTATAAAAAGAGTTATCGGTTTGCCAAATGAGACAGTTGATATAAAAGGCAACGACGTGACGATAACAAACGCAGATCATAAAGACGGATTCAAGCTTGATCAACCTTTTGTAAAAAATGAAGCTAATAACGAAACACACCTAGTATTGAAAAGCGATGAGTACTTCGTAATGGGCGACAATCGAAGCGCCAGTTCCGACTCCAGATATTGGGGACCGGTTAAAAAGAATCTTATGACCGGAAGAGCATTTCTCCGTTTGCTTCCTCTTGGAAAAATCAACGTAATGCCCGGCAGTTACAAACCAAATCTATAATAAGATGCAAAACAATAAAAACAAAGGAGAAGTAGCTTCCCCAAAAGGCATGCGGGATATAATGAACGAAGAATATTATTCCTTTCAAGGATTTTTTGAGAAAGCGCAAGAAGTGGCAGTATATTATGGTTTTAAACCCATAGATACGCCCATAATGGAACAAGAAGAACTTATCACGGGCGGAATAGGCAAAGGCACAGACATTATAGATAAAGAAATCTATACTATAAAAACTAAGGGCGGAGATCATCTAGCTCTAAGGCCTGAACATACGGCGCCCCTTATGAGAGCCTATATTGAGCATGGCATGCAGTCTATGCCTCAACCGGTCATGTTCTATCAGTATGGTCCAGTATTTCGACACGACAAGCCACAAAGAGGACGTTACCGACAGTTCTGGCAGTTTGACCTTGATTGCCTAGGGAGTGATAAAAGCATCATGGATGCGCTAGTCATAAAGGCAGGGATGAGCATTCTCGAAGAAGCCGGAGCTAAAGACCTTTCTATCGACCTGAATTCTATCGGCGACAAAGAATGTAGGAATGTTTATCTAAAGGAACTTACGAGCTACTATCGCAAACATTTAAGCGGCTTGGCCCCT
>JBBRSF010000015.1:0-13507 GCA_038245685.1 Minisyncoccia bacterium | reverse complement strand
TGGAGCAAAAGATTTATCTCTTGATGTTAATTCAATCGGAGACAAAGAATGTCGCAGTGGATACATACGCGAACTAACTTCATATTATAAAAAAAATATAAATCTACTTTCTGCTATTGACCGCGAAAGATTAAAAACTAATCCCCTTCGCATTCTTGACTCAAAAGAAGAAAAGACTAAAGAAATAAACGATGGAGCTCCAGATTCTGTATCTTTTCTTTGTGCTTCTTGCAAGAAACATTTCAAAGAAGTTCTCGAGTATTTAGAAGAAATGGGGATAGAGTACAATATAAATAAAAATCTTGTACGAGGCCTTTCGTATTACACTCGAACAGTTTTTGAAATCATAGAGCAAGGTGGTAGCGAAGACGGTACTCCTCTTACGCTCGCAGGTGGAGGACGCTATGATTATCTTGCAAAGCAAATCGGAGGCAAAAAAGATGTTCCCGCGGTAGGGATTTCTATCGGAGTAGACCGCATTATCGGCTCTACTTGGTATAAAAACCTATCCCCTCGAATCATGAAAAAACCGAAAATGTACTTTATCCAGCTAGGTTCGGAAGCAAAATTAAAAAGTCTAAATATTATTGAGATTCTTCGTAAGGCGCACATTCCGATAGCACAATCCTTATCTAAAGACAGTCTGGGTAGTCAGCTGGCTATTGCCGAAAAACTGGCCATTCCTTATGCCCTAATTTTTGGAGTAAAAGAAGCTATAGATAACTCGGTGATAGTTCGCGACATGTCCAACCGTTCTCAAAACACCGTCAAGCTTAGCAAACTGCTAGAATACCTAAAAGAGCTCAAGTAGACTCTCCTCTATGAAGAAAATTCTTCAACAACACGAAAAAGTACTTCGCCAGGTCGCGGAGTCTATTCCTATACATCTTATAGAAAGTAAAAAGATCCAGACTATCCTTAAAGAAATGGCAAAGGCACTAGAGAGCCAAAGCGACGGAGTAGCCATCGCGGCTCCACAGATAGGCTACCCTTTGCGTATCTTTCTTGTTTCTGGAAAAATATTTCATGAGGATTTTATCAGACCAAGTAATGAAGAGGTCGGAGACGAAATTCTGAAAGATACAGCAATGGTGATCCAAAAGAAGAGTAAGCCTAAAGATCTAGTCTTTATAAACCCAGAAATATCGAAACTATCCAAAGATAAGGAGTGGATGGTAGAAGGATGTCTTTCCGTAAGGTGGCTATATGGTAAAACCCATCGTTCAAAAAAAGCTACTGTTAAAGCCCACGATGAGAACGGAAACAAATTTACTAGAGGCGCTTCCGGCCTCTTGGCGCAGATATTTCAGCATGAAACGGATCACCTAAACGGCATTCTCTTTATAGACCATGCTAAAGAAATCAGAGAAGAACTTCCTAAATAAAAAAAATGGTAAATAATCAAGAAGAAAATAATAGAAAAATAAATTTCGTATTTTGGGGCACGCCAGATGTGGCCTCCGCGACACTTGATATCTTAAAAGACAGAGGTTATCTGCCGTCGCTTATTATTACTTCTCCCGACAAGCCACAAGGGAGAAAAATGATGCTTACCCCTACCCCCGTTAAAGTCTGGGCAATAGAAAATAATATTACTTTTATTCAACCAGAAAAACTGGATACGAAACAAATCGGGAATGTTTTGAGAACCCTTGTTAGGAGCGCCGGCGACGGACAGAGAAAATTTTCAGTAGAAAATTTTAGTGGTGAAAAAAACATTCCCGATTTTTTTCTTGTTGTAGCATACGGGAAAATAATACCTGAAGATATTTTATATATGCCAAAACTAGGCTCGGTAAATATTCACTATTCCCTGCTTCCAAAATATCGTGGAGCATCCCCTGTCGAATCAGCTATTTTAAACGGGGATACTGAAACAGGAGTGACCATTCAAAAAATGGTTTACCAAATGGATGCAGGTCCAATCATTGCGAGTAAAAGTATTGAAATACTACCTACAGAAAAAACATCTGAACTCCGCTCTCGACTCATAAAAATAGGCGGAGAATTATTAGTAAAAATTTTACCCGATATAGAAAATGGAGCTATTACAGAAATCAATCAAGAAGAAAAAGACGCCACAAACTGTAAAAAAATAAAAAAAGAAGATGGGCGGATGGATTTGGATGACGACGCGATAAAGAATTACAACAAATTCCGGGCATATGCCACATGGCCTCGCACCTTTTTCTTTAAAGATGGCAAGAGAATAATCATAGCCGAGGCAAGGCTTGAAGAAAATAAATTTATAATCGAAAAAGTAATTCCCGAAGGCAAGAAAGAAATTTGGTGGGAAGATTTCAATAAAGAGAGTTAATACTTTGATGTAAACGGGTTCCTCTTTGAGAGACCTTTCATCATTTTCTTAACACTCATAGCTCCTCTTTTAAAAAGAGTCTGCTTGCGATCTTTGCTTTTACCTATATCGTTCGAAAGTATTTCTTTTACAGCATCTATAGCGCTATACAAATCTTCACTATCACTCTCAGCAAAGAAATTCTCTCCGTTTATAGAAACATTCGCGCTAGCGTGAAATATCTCGCCCGCCTTATGATGATTGGTGGTTTTTACAACTTCAAAATTCACCATCGCTTGGCCCTTTTTTTCTTCTAAACGAGAAAGAAGTTTTTCTAAATTCGTTACTCGCTTAGATACATAATCTTTTATCGCTTCTGTTAATTCAAGATTTTTCCCTTGTAAGTTTATTTGCATACTCATATTATACTCCCGATTTTTTAGCTTAGCAAAAGCTGTTAAAATCGCAGTCCTTGAGGGCTCCCGATTTTTTAGCTTAGCAAAAGCTGTTAAAATCGCAGTCCCCTAGAGAACATTTATTTGTTATACTACACTGTGCCGAACAAAAAATAATTATATGACAAATAAAAACATCAAAATACTCATAGTAGGCAACGGATTTGGCGGAGTGTATACCCTTCTTCATCTACACAAAGCTCTGCATGGCCGAAAGGATATCGACCTTGCCATGGTGGGCGAAAAGAATTATTTTCTTTTCACTCCGCTACTTCACGAAGTAGCTACAGGTGGCATAAACCCTCGCAATATAACTGAGTCCATCCGCAAGGTTTTAGGTTGCTGTTTAAATAAATTCTACTTAGGCAAAGCAGAGTCAGTAAACTTACTCGGTCAAACTGTAAAAGTCGGCGACGAGAACATACCGTTTGATTATCTAGTACTAGCACCTGGATCTCGGACAAATTTTTACAATATAAAAGGAGCAGAAGAATTTTCATTTCCTTTAAAAACACTTTGGGATGCTATAAAAATAAAAAATAGATGTATCAGTCAGATAGAAAAAGCTACCAAGGAAACAGATAGAGATACCAGAAAAAAAATCTTAAGGTTTGTAATCGTAGGAGGAGGACCCACCGGCGTAGAGCTTGCCACAGAATTAGAAGAATTAACCAAAGAACATCTATCGCAATATTACGAAAAGGCAATCATTAACGATATTTCCATAATGCTAATTCAGAAAAACGATGAATTAGTGCCGGCGTTTTCACCTAAAATTCGCCAAAAAAGTTTACAGGCTGTACAAAAGAAAGGAATTGAACTCCGACTAAAAACCGCAGTAAAAGAAGTTGCATCTTCATTTATCATAATGCATGATGGAGAAAAAATTCCTACGGAAAATGTTCTATGGGTCGCCGGAATAAAACCAGCTGAATTAAAGTTTGATAAGGAATTAGCGAGAACGAAAGAAGGAAAAATTATCGTGAACTCACATCTTCAAGTAATCGAATCAAAAAACGTATTTGCTATCGGGGACTTTGCTTCATTTGCCGAAAGTGAAAGCCCACTCCCCGCTCTTGCCCAAGTAGCCGAAAAAGAAGCAAAGATCGTTGCAAAAAATATAAAACTTTTGTTAGAAAATAAACCTCTTGGCGAATTTAAATATAAGAGTTCTGGAATCCTTCTATCATTAGGTCAATGGATGGCGGTAGGCGAAATATATAGTTTTGTATTTTCGGGCCGTATTGCATGGTGGATATGGAGAACTGTATATTTATCAAAATTAATATCTTGGGGCAAAAAAGTAAGAGTGGCAATGGACTGGACCATGAACATATTCTCACCTAGAGATATTTCCGAACTCTAAACTATATTTCGAGCCATTCTTTTAGAATTTTTTCTGTCTCTTCTGGACTCTTTACTGCTATTGTGTCAAATCCTGCTTCGTAAACTGAGTAATCATTCCCTCCTGGAAAAATTCCGTCCCCTATAAAAATAGTATCTTCTTTTTTAAACCCAACCTTATGTAGGAGTCTCTTAAGTCCTATGGCCTTATTAAATCCTTTCGGTAAAATATCTATACTCGAAGTTCCGTTAATTAAAATAGTGACCTCGGGCAAAATTGGTTCAAGCATACTTTTTATTCTCTCTCTTTTTTTTCTATCGGGATCAAAACTCAACTTTAGCTCTAGGGGCGCTTGTTGACCATTTGGAGTAAAAGTAATCTGTGTATCTCTATCTTCAATAATATTTCCGTGAGGGTTTGGGGGTATTTCATAAATGGGATTTTCAATCACTTCTTCTAACAATTGTATCGCTCGAGATTTAACATGAAATGGCATAGGCTCTTTATCAGTAAGTGTCCATTGTTTTCTTTCTTCATCGTATTCATAACGCTGACTTCCGCTCGTAGGCAATAATGTAAAATTTTTTAAGTATGAAATCACTTCTGGATCGTTTAAAAAAGGAGGCAACAACTTATTTATCAATTGATCAAAACTTCCGCCTGCAATAACAAATATAATTTTTTTCTTTAAAAGATCCTTTACTAAATCCGCAGTTGAATCTAAAATCAGGCTTTTACTCTTTGCGAGTGTCCCGTCAAAATCAAACACGACTATTTTTTTATCCGGTAGCATTTATTTATTCTTATTCCTTTCGACGCTCTTTTTAACAAGTTCTGAAGAGCTTCTTACTTTCCCGCCATGGCCAACATTGTAAACCATTTTTATACCGAGCTTTTTGTGTATTTGTCTTTCTTTGTAAAGTGAAGAGTTGGGATCGTTGGCGTCTTTTTCATTTCTGTCTCCCCCATTTGCAAAAATGTCCGGTTTGATTTTCATTAGGCCCAGGCACACACTCATGTCTTTGGTGTTTTTCTTGTGATTGCTTATGATTACCTTATCAACCGCCCGAAAAGACGCAATGATTTCTTTTCGATCTTTTTCTGACATGAAAGTATAACCTTTCTTGGCTTTCAGCCAATGATCATTGTTTATATAAACCACCAATTCGTCTCCGAGCTTTTTTGCTTCATTGAACATGCGCACATGCCCTATGTGAACAGGATCAAATCCCCCGCTTACCATCACTATTTTTTTACTTCTTGGTGAAGAAGTTGATTTTTTATTCATAGTGAAAGTTTTCTTATCTAATCTAAAAGAAACCGGAGAGTGGATACAACTCGAATCTTTTTATATTCAGGAGATCCTTGGTCTTTATCATTAATATCAAATACTCCCTGGTTGCCCCTATTGACACTTCCGAGATGTGAACCTGACTCTTTTGCAAACTGGGTTGCGGTTTCTTTTGCATTTTTGATAGCTTCCGCAAGCATCGCTGGCTTTACGCTATTTATATCCGAAAATTCAAAAGATATAGAATTTTGGCTCATAGTGATTCCCTTCTTAACCAAGAATAAAGTATCTTTCGAAGTTGATTTAACCAAATCCACTTTTTTAGTGTATACAGAAAGCTGAGTGCTCGAATTATATCTAAACAAAGAGTCTTTATAAGTATCTTGGTATATATTTACTGGAGCTACGTTTATTTCAGATTCATCAAACCCTTTGCTTATCAAGAAAGATTTTATAGTCGTTATATTCTGCTCGATGTTGGCATATAAAGAATCCACATCGTTTGATTTAACATCGAAATTTAGCGACCAAATAGCCACGTCGGCTTTTACTATTTTCTCTGATAATCCTTTTACTTCGACATATGCTCCCTGTTTAGAAAAATCTCTAGCAGCTACAAAGAAAATAACAGAAAAAACGAGGAGAACCGCGCTGATGATCCAAATGCCATGATTTTTTAAATTTTCCATAAATGACTATTTAAATTTCTTGCGGAGTGCTTTCTTTGTAAGCATTTCTTTCTTTACCGCCAATCTTTTTTTGGTCTTATGGGATCGTCTTGATTTACTTTTAGGACTCAATGTTGTGCCTCTCTTTGCCATATAATTTTGATTTTTAGGGAGAATGTGAAGTTCCTCCGAATTAATAATAACTTTCTTTATAATACTCTATGCGAAAGGAGTAGTCAATTCAGTATTTTATTTACAAGTTTTGACTATTGCCTCGGAATATCTAACACGATCTTGATTATCTTTCTCCTATCTGCTGACGCCACATAGCCGAATAAAGTCCTTGTCTTAAGAGCAATTCTTGATGGCTTCCGACTTCCGACAAAAGTCCTTTTTCTAATACATAGATTCTATCGGCGTGCATAATGGTCGACAGACGGTGTGCGATAAGGATGGTTATCTTCTCTGCCCCTTGTGACACATCTCGAATAGTTTTAGTTATTTCTTCTTCGGTAATTGAATCGAGCGAGGACGTCGCTTCATCAAAAATAAGCACAGAAGGTTTTCGTAAAAGTGCGCGTGCAATAGAAAGTCTTTGTTTTTCTCCTCCAGAAACCTTTACTCCGCCTTCTCCAATGATAGTATCTATACCATTATCAGCTCTACTCAAGAGAGGGTCTGCTGCGCTTTTGTGAAGAGCTTCAAGCATCTCTTCCTCCGTAGCATGTGGATTTACGAATAATAAATTTTCTCGTATGGATCCTGCAAAAAGCTGGGTATCTTGGGTCACAAAACCGAATTGGGTTCGGAGTGTATTTAAATTCAAATCCTTTCCATTTAGGTGGTTATAAAGAACATTACCTGATATAGGCTGATAAAGACCTACGATGAGCTTTACCAGACTTGTCTTTCCTGCGCCCGAAGGACCCACAAATGCTATGGTTTCTCCTCTTTTTGCCTGAAATGAAATATTTTCTAGAGATGCTTTTTTAGAACTTCCATATTGGAAAAAAACTTTTTCGAATTCTAAAGAATTTATTTTACCCGTCTCTTTAGCATGTAACGGAATAATTTCTATCGGTGTGTTCATTATATTTTCGAATCTTAAAAGTGCGACTTGCGCATCCCGATAATTATTCATTACGTTTCCTAATTCTTGTAAAGGACCAAAAATAAAAAAAGAATAAATGTAGAGGGAGAAGAATTCTCCAAAAGTTATAGTATGCACAAAAACTAAGTAAAGAAGGAAGGCTAAGATACTTGTTCGCAACAAATTTATAGCAGTACCTTGAACAAAACTGACGCTTCTGATGTAGCGAAGTTTTTTAAGTTCGAGTTTCAATATCTTGTCAGTGGTAGTATTTAATCGCAGTATTTCCTGATCTACTAGTCCCAAACTTTTCACTAATTCTATGTTTCGCAAGGACTCCGTCGTAGAGCCAGAGAGAGAAGTTGTTTCGGCAAATATGATCTTCTGTATTTTCTTTACTTTAGCAGTGAGAACATAGCTTATCGTCCCGATGACAGGAACAGTAAGCGCAAAAATCAATGCTACTCCCCAATATATTCTAAAGGCGTATACAGTCACGAAGGCAAATCCTATAAGCGAAACAAAAAGAATATTTATGAACGAAGTTAAAAAAAGTTCACTAGACGCACGAACGGTCTGGAGAGTCCCAAGAGTCTCCCCGCTTCTTTGGTCTTCAAAAACAGCATACGGAAGTGCCAAAGAGTGCTCTATGCCGTCGTTATAAATTTTTGCACCTAATCTTTGGGTAACAGTATTTAAATAATAATCTTGAAAATTCTTAGCAACTCTGGATACGAAAGCTGCACCAACAGCAAGCAAAAGTAGAAAAGAAATTCCACTCAAAAATTGTTTCAGGGTATATGCGTCAAATTTGGTGGCATAGTCGTCTATAACATGGCGAAAAATCAATGGGTCTAAAAGAGAGAAGATCTGATTTATCGCCGCCAGCAAAAGAACTAGAACGCAAAGTTTCCAGTATTTTTTTAAATAATTAAGAAAAATTTTCATAAATATTGCCTTTTTATTTCAGAAAGCCAATTTGGCATTATAACACATAAATAAATTTATTAATTGTAAAAAAAATAGTATTAAAATTTGGCGTATAAAAGTGTATAATATATGGAGATTAGGAAGGAGAAAGATATGAAATGCGGACATTGCGGTGAGATGATCTTCCGATTCGAGATTTGGCTAAGAGCGAGCAACGAGATGCCAATTCACAATTTTTCCGTCAATGACGGAAAGCTGGTATGCTCTCCTCATAAACCACTTCTCGAGCTGGTCGGAGAGACAGCGGAAGATATAAAAGCCCAACTTGTTTCTTAGGAAATAACGCGGGCTTTTTGTTTTGCAAAAAAATTAAGAAAACCAAAAGCCGCCTACTAGGCGGCTTTTGCAAAATATTCACTAAGATTAAAACTTTACTACTAGAAGAATTCCTACAACTATAGCTGCGATAGCGCAGATAGCTTGCGAATATCGGAAAGGAAAAAAATAGCTGATGCCGTATACGAGAAAGAATATAACTTCTGCTAGGACAAATAATGACATATATAAGCTATAAATTAAATTTATAAACGACCACTTATAAATTATATCATACAAATAAAAAAACAAGGACCTTAAGCCCACAGATCTGTTTATTATTAAAGGTATGCTAAAATAAACTCATGTATATTTTATATGCGCTTTTAGGAGCAATCATGGCGAGCTTAGGAACCATTTTTGCCAAGCTCGGTCTAAAAGGAGTCGATGCAAATCTTTTGACAGCTATCCGAGGCATCGTCATGGCTATTATCGTTTCCGTAGCAGCACTTTCTTTCGGGAAACTTTCAGTAGCTGCCTTACATTCACTTTCTACAAAACAATGGGTGTTTGTAATCCTCTCCGGTATAGGTGGAGCTCTGTCTTGGATATTCTTTTATCAAGCTCTTGCGGGCGGTCCGACTATAACCGTAACAGTTATCGATAAACTTTCTATAGTACTTACAGCGTTTTTAGCGATGATAGTTCTTTCGGAAGGTATCACCTTTCAAGCTGGCATTGGCTTATTCCTTGTAATCCTCGGCACTCTTCTAGTCGCGGTACCTTGGGAAAAAATTCAAAAAATCTTCTCTTAAATCTTATGCCTAAACAAGAAATATCTTCCGGAACAGTTCATAGAATACCCAACGACTTGCGGAAAGCTATTGCTTCTATACCATCCGTTAAAAATTTATGGGGAGAGATTACTCCCCTCGCCCGCAATGAATGGATCTGCTGGGTAACCTCTGGCAAAAAATCAGAGACTAGAGATATCCGTATCAAAAAAGCTTTATCGAAACTAAAAGGCGGAATGCGCCGGCCTTGTTGCTGGGCTGGATGCATACATCGATAAGCTAAGATAAGCTAAGAACTTAATTAAGTTCAGCCGAGTTTAACTAAGTCTAGCTCGGAATGATCTGCCTACGGTCATACCTATCGCTATACCGATCAAGATTCCTGCTATAACATCAGAAAACCAGTGGAACCCTACCGCTGCGCCCAGAGAGATAAATAGTGCATAGAGAATCGCGATACACGCTACTATTTTATTTTTTGAGTAAATATATATAAGTGCGACAGCACCTGCTACGGCCACAGCTGCGTGCGACGACGGCCAACCCCAAAAAATCCCGTTGCCCCAAAATCCAAAATGAAATTCTTTGCTTATATCTACGGTATTAAAAGTAGTAAGAAATTCCGGCTGTATTCTCCCCGTGAATGCTTTATAAATAGAAGAAATGAGAATGCCCAAGATAGATGCTTGGCCGACGGCAGCCCCCGCGATCATCATACGCACATTTTTCCGTAGTTCACCAAAAAAGTATAAAAACACTGGAACTAAAACCGGTACGAAAAATCCTCCTACCCCTGCGAACATTATGAATCCTTTGAGGGCGTTACTTCTGGTCGCTTCAAAGAATATCCAATCAAAATCCTTATATACCAAGATAGCGGTAATGACGATAGCTACAATATGCAGCAAGGCATTATACCCACTAATGGATTTCAGGAAATTTTTGGATATGTCGGAAAAAAGAGATTTAAACATTTTGTATTGGTAAATATTTTCTCATAAAACTTAACTGGTCCTTTAGTAGTAAAGGGATATTTTCGTACAGTCATTGAAAATATGTACTTTCAAATTAGGTGCGGCAATCTCCCCCCTACCAACGAAAAACTTTTTAATATTTAACTAAAACTTTAAAACCACCAGAAGCAAAACGCTTCATATCAAATGGCATAGCACTTACATCAAAATCTTTCATTGCAGGATCACTCATTACTTTTTTATTTATTAGATCTCGCTGTGCTTTTGATTTATAGACTATAAAAGAGAAGACTGTTGTTTCATCTGCTTTCAGGTTGGCGAGCTTCTTAAATCCCATCCCCATCCCTTCTGCGACAGAAAGATCGTCGCCCACACATTCAAAATATTCAAGTGCTCCATATTTTTTCCACATCTTAGAACCCCAGACTGCCATCTTTTTATACGCGGCAATGTCTTTTTTCTTTATTGGTATTACAAACCCGTCTACATAAGTTCCTTTATTCATCTTCATATTATACTTACTTTGGATATAAAAATCAAAAACCACCGAATGGTGGCTTAAGATTTTTACGAGCTCCGGGATAGGCGATTAGTAAATCGTGCCGGGAGGAGATCGCTTCTCCTTACAGTCGAAATCCACAATTTTTATATTCATTTTATTCATTAAAAATTGGGACCTTCGGTTCGATCAATTCCCAAAGTAAAAGAAAAAATCTGTCATAAAGACAGGTGTTTTCTTTTATGCTCGCTTGGAGGTACAAGCTACGAACGAATAAATGGAAAGACGTTTTTCCTTATCTGGATGCTGCATTGGAAGGCCTTACCAAGGTCTCCAGCTTGTCTACCATTTCGAAAAATTTAGGGCTCCTCGAATCTCTGGGACGAGCTAAGGTATTTTCAATAATATGCTCTAATTTTCCGGGGTTTGCAGACATAACAGCTATCCTGTCTCCTAATTGGATAGCTTCTTCAATACTATGTGTTACCATCACAAGGGTTATTTTTCTTGCTCGCCAGACATCTAGTAGTTCTTGGCGCAAAGTTTTGGTAGTAAAAGAGTCAAGCGCAGAAAATGGCTCATCTAGAAAAATCACTTTGGGGCTTACGGCTAGCGCCCGAGCTATGCCTACCCTTTGTTTCATGCCACCCGAAAGCTCTTTTGGATATTCTTGTGCAAACTTATCAAGGCCAAAAGATTTTAAAAGTTCCGCGACCTCCGCCTTTTTCTTATTTGTTAATTGTCCTTTTGCGATTAAGCCTAGAGAAACATTTTCTTCCACAGTAAGCCATGGCAAAAGAGCAAATTGCTGAAAAACAAAGCCACAATCTTTCATAGAAAAATCATTTTGGTAGATTTGGGAGCCAGAGAATTTGGGCTCGAGTCCACTCATGATGCGCAGAAGAGTGGATTTCCCGCAACCGGAAGGGCCTAAAAGTATAAAAAATTCTCCTTCATTGATGGAAAGATTGATGTCATGCAAGGCTGTAAACTTACGACCGTGAAAATCTGTGAAAGTTTTACTTATATTTTTTTGAGTAATTATCGCGCTCATATTTTTATTCTTCTACCAACGAATGGCTTCGGTCAAGTAAAGGTAAGAGAAAAATTTTATTGATAGCAAAAATAATAAATAGAAGTCCCAAAATACCAAACATGGTTATCTTTGGGCTAGTCGAGAAACTCTGAAAGAAGGGTCCTAGACCGCTAGGTATCCCTATTATAATCTCTGTGGCTATTATCGCTTCCCACGCTTCACCGAGCCCTACAATAGCCCCAGTGATTAGACCGGGCACTGATGCAGGAAAAATAAAATACCGGATGCGTTTCCAGCCAGAAAGACCGTAAATGGTAACTGCCTCTTGGTATTCATTGCGTATGAGTTTCAAAGAACTGATAATACTAAAAAGCATTGGCCAGATCATGGCCAGAACTAAAAAGAAAATGACGGTCGAAGCATTTGTACCTAAATACATTACTGCAAGGGGTAACGCCGCAAAAGTAGGTACACTTTGCAATACGTCAAAGACAGGTAGCGCTACCACCGACCTTCGACCACGATAAAACAAAACAGCTAGCCCCCAAGCAAGTGCAATAGAAATAAAAAACGCTATAAACATTCGTAATAAAGAAATTCCAATGTCGGTGAACAAAGTCAAGATAGTGATATGGGCAACTTGGGCAAAAAAGAGGAAAAAAATAACTGGCAGAATTATCAAAAATAGTGTAACCAACATATGCCAATGATTTTTATAGATGATGTGGTGGTGCTTTTTGGTCTGAACCGACATTGTTATATTCTACTCCAAATAAAAATACAAAACAAAACTCCACTGCATCTCTCGCTGCTTTCTGCGAACCAAATTTTAGATGCTTTACTATCTGGCTCCGGGGGTAGGGTGAGCTCGCTTGGAGGTACAAGCTACGAACTATTAAGTGGGAAGAGGTGTTCCCTTTTCCTGGGGTTACACTAAAACAAATGCATCTGTTACTTTGACAGTTTAATCTGTATAATATAAGAAGGTTGATTTAGTAAAATAAAAAATATGATTAAAGAAAATAATATGCAATTTATACTATTACTATTGGTCTCTTTTATAGCTGGAGGAGCAGTGTATGCAGTTGGTCAAAATTTATTAAGTAATAATGTTAAAAAAAATAATTTAGTGCCTTTCCATTCCAATATAGTTAATGAAACCGAAAATAATCATAATTACCGCAAAGTACTATTTACTGGAGTAAGGAGCCAGCTCGTGGTAATGGAAATTCCACCTGACGGAGAAGTTGGAGCAGAAACGCATAAGTATACAGAACAAACACTTTTTTTCCTGTCGGGTGTGGGAACCGCATATCTTAATGGCGTAGCTTCTCCGATAGTAGCTGGTGATGTTGTCGTGGTCACTCCTGGCACCTTACATAACTTCGTAAACACTGGTATTTCTACTTTGAAAATTTACACAGTCTATACTCCGTCAAATCATGTTAATGGTCTTATAGAAAAAACAAAAGCCGAGGCTGACGCCAATATCGCTGATGAAGCATTTGGCAACCAAGTTAGATAACTAAAACTTTATCTTTGCCTTTTAATTTCCAAGAATGAGATTAGAATCTAGAAATAGCTTTTGTATAAAAATAAAAATTCTCCTTTTTAATATATTTCAGCATAGCCCTTGTTGCTCCGAGTGTGGGACGATGTGCGAATTGCTGTGATAGAGGAAAATAGTGTTTAATTTACTACAGGGAACTTTAACTTCGAGTATCTCTTAGTTAAAGTTGAGGGCTTAAGTTTAACTATAACAGCAACCCTATAAACCCCAAGTATAGTTAGTTCTAAATATTTTCAAACCTCCT
>JBBRSF010000014.1:0-13957 GCA_038245685.1 Minisyncoccia bacterium | reverse complement strand
TTCGGCCACCTTCTTTTGGAACTGCCGAAGCATTAGCGAAGTATCTATAGGGTGAATATAGATAGATATGTCAAAAACCTTATCTAGATTTATGATGGGAGAAAACCAATTATCGGTTAAAAATCTAGGATAAGAAATTATAAAAAAAGTTCTAGCTATTTTTTCTCCTAAGTTTATAGACTTGGCTTCGATCTTGAGAGCGGAAGGGGCGATGATGTCTTGAAGCTCAAGGTTTGCAGATTCATATATTTCTTCCGGTAAAACAGGCAAGGTAGTAGCTCGCGGAGTATTCCCCGTCGTCGAGCTACCACTTCCGAATAGTTTTTTGAAAAATTCCATCATATCTATTTTAATTTAATTTTACCTTCTACTTCTCCTGGGTTGAATACTTTGTAAAATACCTCCACCACTTCTTCTGTTCCTAATTGAGCAGAATTTATCCCACAACGACCGAGGCCTTGTTGGATGACAGATACTCTCTCTTCCAGCTGCGATCTTTTTTCTTCAAAGTCGACTTGTTGGGCAGCTCTTTCTTGATCTTTGTTCTTTTTAGAAAAAAGCTTTCCAAACATTCCTGTATCGGACTTTAAAATAGTGTGAGTGTAAGGTATTACCAAAAAGAAGGTTTTGGTCATTATAGCCACCGAGTCAGTAAAGTTTTTTATAAATTCTATATACTCTTTGGTTTGAAGTTTCATCAGGGGCTCTGTTTGCACCTTTATGCGGTCTTCCAAAAGAAGCAGATACGGCCTTATATCCAGACGTCTTGACTGAACAGATATTTGTACAGAAAAATCCAAAGTATTTAAAAAGTTTTGGAATTGGAGGATGGTGGCTTTTTGTTCGTCTTCAGATTTTAAGGAAAGATTCACCGAGTTGGCAAGCACGATCGCTCGCAAACCGCCATCTTTTAGGACGACTATTCCATCGCGAACTTCCTTTATCTCTATGAATTCCTGTGTTGCTTTTGCATTTAATGCCATGTTTTCCTAGGCCTCCGATCTCCTCTTAGGCTCTAGGCGATAAGTACTAGGTAAACTAATGCTTATCGCTCAGAATCTAAATGAGTCTAACTATTTTTATTTTACTTATTTAAATCAAGCACATCTAAACTCCAAGCCAGGTCTCGCAGTTTGCTGCCGGTCATGCGGACGTTCGTATTACTGAAAGAAGTTAATTCTGTGTTTTCGGAGTTAACATTATTTTTTACGCTTCCTGATTTTACTATATGTTTTTTCCATATATATAGTTTGCTTTGGGTGAAGTATTTGAATCCAGATTCTAGCATATTTATAAAGGGTTTATTGTTCGGCTTATAGAAAGTAAGAGCTCCGGCGAAAGCGGCAATGATAAGTATAGGTATTGCTCCAAAGAAAAGTCCAAGAATTTTGTATACCATAAAGCAGAGTCCTGCGCCTCCTGCTAAATACACGAACTCTCTAAAAGTAAAAGGGCCGAAAATTTTGTCTTCTATGTCTAAAAATTGTGGGACTTTAAATTGCATATTTATTCTTCTTTATTCTTCGGGGGTTAATCGGTAAGGGTCGTTGTTTTTAGTGTAAGCTTGGGGAGCGGAAGTTTTGGTCAGGTTATCGAGTGAATGTTCGGTTTTTGTGGAAGGAGATTGTACGGGGCCTGCTAATTTTTGGGCGAGGATCGACACTTCTTTCTTTTCGGGTTCCATTTTTTGGGGTAAGATCGGTTTTTCTATTTTTTCTATTTCCGGAATTATTTTTATGCCAAGCTTTTCCATTTCACTTTTTACTATCGGCTCTGTTTCTCTCGAAGAAGATTTTTCAAATAATTTTTTCCTATCAGTAATCTTTATGAGTTCTTCTTTTATCTTTGTGAAGACCTCCTCATTCATCTCATTTACGAGTTCGCTTACTTGGCTTTTATTTATGCCCATCCTTGATTCTAGCTCACGTGGATATTCTTCGGATTTCAGTAGTCCTGCGAGCAATAGCTCGGTTTCTAGTTCCAAGCTTCCTAATTGCTCAAAGGTGTAGCCCTTGGTTTCTCTCATGGCTAAGATGACGTTCTTCCAGTCCACGCTGTTTATCGCATTTTGCGTCTCGGGCGCTAGTTCGCTCTTTGCTTTTTCTATTTTTATTTGTAGTAAATCAATTGTGTTATCCATATTCTTATTATATGACGAATTTACTTTTTATGTCGTCCATTTTTCCAGACTTTGGAGGAATAACCTGCTTTTTAACTTCAGGCGTCGGCGTATTTTCTGATGTGTCTATTTTACTTGTTGACAAAAAAGTGCTGTAATCTCCGCCTGATAATATGAAATTCAGGTTTTTTTCAAAACTTGTTTCTTTACTTCGCTCTGATTTTTTTACATTTTCAATTGCGAGCTCGTTAATCGGCATAAATATCTGCTTGAAAGTATCTTCAGATATTTTTTCTGCTTCCGATTTTAATTTTCCTACGTTGTATTCTATATTGTGAATAAACAGATCTGGGTTTTCTAATCCAACCAAAATTAGTAAAATTTCTACTTGAAAATCAGACAGCTCTGTTTCTGGCAGTGCGTATTTTTTAGCTATTTCTGCGGACTTACTTACCCAGTCAAAAGAATTGATTGCCTGTTGGATATCTGTAGGTAGTTTCTCGACCTCTTCTTTGCTTATTTGTTTTAATTTTTCAATCATAATATTTGTTTCTTACTTAGTGGTGACCTCCAGGAGCAGTATGTCCTCCAGTTGCCGTAGCTGCGGGGGCAGCAGGTTCTGGAGTATGCGCGGGAGCAGGGTGAGCCGCAGCTGCCGGAGCATGTCCCCCGTGATCTCCTCCGTGTCCACTCCCATGGCTTTCTGCTTTTATGTTGGCTCTGATTTTATTTGCTGCTTCGTTTGCTCCACGTATTAAAGCGTATTGCCCCCCGCTTAGTATAAAATTAAAAGCCCTATTCGAACCGCTCTGTATTTTGTCAGCATATGCTTTTTTTCTGGTCTTATTCTCTCCCGTAACCGCGTTTTCTGCTTTCTTTAGATTAACTTCTGCATCATGAACACCATGTCCTTCATCTCTTATAGCTTGCTGTCTATTTAACAAATTATTTCTTGCACCATCTCTTTCGTCTAATTTTATAGATTGGGTAATCCTAGCTGTATTTGCCTGGTCGCTTAGCGCTCCAAAATGAGAGATGGCATCCTTAAGGTCTCTTTCAGCATCCGTCAATGCTCTGTCTGCGGCGGTCGAAGCTCTTTCAAGCTGTCCAAGTCCCATACGCTCAGCAGAACCTTCTGCTGCATTTGTATCTCCTTCATTTAATCTCAATAAATCAGCTTGAGTGCGAGGATCAGATTTTGCTTCCTGGAGAGTAATTTGGGCCCGTCTTACCCCTTGCATGAGTTTCTCATCTTCTCCTACCTCGATCTCTTTCTCCCTCTTTTGTCTTTTCTTTACATCCTCTTCTCTTATCTTCGTAAACCCTCCTTTCTGTGCTTCTCCTACCTTAAGACCCGTAGAAGCAAGGCTCTTTCCTCCTATTTTTGCAGCCCTTACATCATAACTTGCACTGCCCACCTTTTTTAAGACTGACATGCCAGCTTCTCCCCCAAAATAGCTTGATTCCCATCTTTTTGCCCATTGTGAGTTTGCAGCTGCATGTCCCGCTCTTCCTATAGTAGCTCTTGCTGCGACAGCTGCTCCGCCTGTCGCTGCACCCAGTGCTATTCCTCCCACTAGACCTCCGACAGACTTGCCTGCTTTGACTACCATCTCTCCTAGTTGGCCGGATCCTTCCTTGGCAACCTTCGTGGCTTGTTTTAGTAATAGTAATATTACTAAGGCAGGTATTACTACGAGCAGTATAGTGGTGATACTTCCCCCACTATTTTTCGCTATATCTTTAAAAGGGTTCTGAGCCACAAGTAAGAAAATAAAATACATGAAGAACATGAAAAATGGCGCCATGAAGGCTGTTTTCAGTAAGCGCTTGAACCACGAACCCCAACCAGCGTATTCGATGCTGCTTAAGAAGGGCACGGTTGAAGATATGAAGGCAAACGGAGAAAATATAACCAGTACCCAAAGCTCGATAAGTCTGCCTACGAAAGCAAGCCCGGCCAGGAAGAAGCAGTATGCAGCGAAACCCATGATCAGCCCCGAGATGATAGTAACTCCTATTATTATACCAGGAGCCACGGGAGAATTTGTGTTTTTAAAAGTTTGCCCAAAAGCTACTACCTCTTTGGTTCCATTGAAGAAATCGTCCGTGAGTGTTTTGGTGGGGTCAAAACTCCCTACCATAGCACCGGCTACATCTTTCTCCCCGGTTACAGAAGGATAGTTGTCTTTTACTTCTCCGGCAACCTTGTTTCCTACTACTAACTGGTTATAAAAAACCAACGCTAAAACATTTGAAGTATCTATTATGATTTCGGTAAAGAACATGGAGAAGTTTATGAGTATGGCTATTACCACCACTTTTGCTATCATCTTTTTTACATCATGTCCGCCGAGTCCCAAGATGAGCTGTATGGCTACATAAAGAAGAATAAGAATAAAGAAAATGTTTGAGATATCTCTTACTACTCCCCAAGCATCAATAAGAAAATTAGAATTTGCTAAGAGGTTGCTTCCTAGGGTTATGGAAATGAGAACATTAAAAAAGTATGCCGAAGCCCACAAAAGAAAAGAAGGAATTACATAAAAAATACCATAGGCTGCTTCTATAAAACATCCGGGGTAAAAACTACCTTCGCTGAAACCAAAAGAACATTTATTCTCGCTGATTTGTTTTTCAAAAGCGTTTCTCGGAGTAGGTGCTGGTGGGGCGTTAGGGTCGGATGGACTTACTGTGCTTGAACCTGCCGGTACCCACGAGTAAAGAGGGTCGCCAGACTTTAAAGGTTCATTTTTTTTATCACACTCTGCCTTATCTTTTACTGGTACTTCTGGACCTATTCCTCCTCCGAAAGCTGGCGCGTAGCAAGTTCCTTTTCCGTCTGAACTCAACGCGTTTGCTTTTCCAGCTAAACTGAAAAATCCTGTTACAATAATTAGTATTAAAATATAAGGCAAAAATTTCTTCATTTTATATTATGGCAATGGCGCAGGCGCTGGGTCAGGCGGAGGAGTATCGGAAACCCAAGTGCCGTTATTTACAGTACACTCTTCTTCTGTTACATCTTTATCCGTAGATCCATCATCATAAGTACAAGTTCCGGTTTCTCCGTTTCCTGTATCAGGAGGAAGCCCCCCCGCACTTTCTGTAACTGTCGTTAATCCAGACAAACTTCCTTTGTAGTCAAGAAGTTTTGCATTGAATATGTTGTTACAGCTCAAGTTTATATTTACGTATGCAGCCTTCGAGTTTGTCCCCGGAGATAAGCTTGTCAAAATAGACTTGATGGTTACTACTTCGTATCTCAATATCTTCTGTCCATTCACCAGTGGTATTTCTGGGTGGGTTATTCCGGTCTGGTTGATGAATGTTTCGTGGTTGTAGCCTCCCGTGATAGGAAGATCGCAAAAGATTGCCTGCTCAGAGTTTAGCGCCAAGCCGTTTATTTTTTGTGGAGCAGAAGGGTTTGTGGATGTTATATTTGTGTTTCCGCTGAATGAACTCGTAGCACCCGCAGGAAGTCCCCAGCCTGCAGCTTTCCTCTCTCCTTCGCATTCAATGGTTGCTTTTTTTAGACTTTCTAGTTGGTCTTTTTTTACGGAGACAGTATTTTTTCTATCGCTTAAACTTATACTTGTGGAAATGTCGGCATTTATCCCGTCGTATTGTTTTTGGATAGATATGAGTGTTTTTTCTCCTGCTGACCCTGGGAGAGGTTCGGATTTTATTGTGGAGAGAGCAATCTTGATTGCCTGAAGTCGCGCCAGAGCCTGTATTTTAGTTCTTTTTGCGTCTGTTAGTTCAGTATTTTCCTGTGAAAGTGGCTTGATTGCGTCTATATTCTCCATGTAGTTTATAGAGTTTGGCAGTTCGGTTATCATCTTGTTGTTTATCCAATCTTTAAAGAAATCAACTGCAAATTTTAATTCTTTCAGCGCTAGGCTTGCATCTGTTGCCTTTTTAGCGTTGTCGTCGCTCGAAAGTGTTTGAAGTTTTTTAGTACTTCTTTGGACTTCGTTCTGGAGTCGGTCTTGCCAGCCTAGATCAGGGCCCGGGAGACATACATCTAGTTTTCTTCCCTCCGGCCAAATCTGGTTCATATAGTCTGATTCTTGGTTCATCAGGGCTAGTTCTTGAGTGGTATTCGTTATCCCGTCGTTAACCTTTTTTGTTAGATCCGCCAAAGTAATTACTACCTCGGGTCCATTTGCCCAAGAATTATTTACTCCTCCTTCTCCTGGAGTTACTCCCAGAGAAAGCCCGTTGTAGTTCCAAGTGTCTTGGTTTTCCGGTTGAGGGTTTATGTTAGTTGCAAGGCTGTTGAGACCTTTATCTAAGAAGTGAGCCAAGAGTGCGTCGAAAATAGTAGATAGGCTTCCTCCGACCGCTGCCCCCAGCTCTGTTTGTCTAAACTGTGAACCCATAGCGGTAGTGATCTGATTTGCTACTACTGAACCCGGAGTAGTGCTAACGAGCCCAGAAGTTCCGTCAGCTTTCTTACATTCATTTTTCTCCCCCCATTGTGCATGTGCTTGGATTAATGCGGTGGCGATTGAATTAGGGTCGTCGTTCGCATGGGCTTTATCAAAACCAGCTTGATCAAAAGCGGGTTTCTGAAACTCGTTCACCAAGTTATTGTATTTAGCATTTACTTTAGGATCGCATATTTGTGGAGAAAGGAACCCAAGACCGTTTTGCAAAGCAGTCTGGATTTTTTTAGCAGCCGGTTGATCTGTGTTTTGCACTCTTCGAGCGAGCTCCTCTGTTGCTTTCATCTGGAAGCCCAGATAGTTGTTTTGTTGATATTGAGTATTTACCAAAAATCCGGTCCATCCTCCGGTACTAAAATTTTCTCGATAATTTCTTTCCAAAACTGGATCTCTTAATACACCACTAAGAGTATAGGCTGTGTTGTCGGCAAGTTGAGCCTTGTAAGCATTTATAGCGTTTAGCGCAAAAGCCTTTCCGAAAGGATACTTAACTGAATCGTAGCCGAAGATATCTACAAGAGTTTTAACTTCAGTCTTTGCGATGTCTTGGAAGAAAGATTGTGGATTTTCTAGGAATAAGGGTGATCCATGGAATCCCGAATTTATCCAGTTGACCGTGCTTTTGGTTATTTCTTGAAGGGCTTTTCTGGCCACGGTCATTTCCACTTGCCGTAAAATTTCCTTAGAGGCCGCTTTCACTGCAAGCGCAAGCTTGGCAGAGTTAGTTGTGGCGGTAGTAGAGCTGCTCCCAGAAGTTAAAGCATTCCAAAAGTCACTTATACTGAATGTGTACCATTGAGCATTTGCTTGTTTGGGCTGCAAAAGGAAAATAGAAGGTACTAATACTAAAATTATCAGTAGAGGAGAAATTATTTTTATTATTTTACTTCTAGGTTTCATTTACTTTGTTTATATTATATAAATTCTTCACTAATTGCTCAATGATGCATTTATGGCCGATTGGAAATTATCTACTGCTTGCCCGAGAGACGTGACATTTTCTTCATACCTGCCTATTCCTCCGAGCGCGACTACCGGATCTGAATCATAAGAGCGGAGGTCGGTGATATTTTCCAGTATTCTTTCCCCTACATTTAATAAATCCAAATACAAGGAAGAAAAATTATTTGGGACATCTATTTTCTGCATCGCAGACATGCGCGCGTTCATTTGTAGGATAATCGGGTTTAAGCCAGTCAACACTGAAGAGTCAGGATTATTTCCGTCTCCTACGAATTTTTGTAAAATGCCGAGGATGTTTCCGTTTACGGGGTATTTATTATAAATTGCGGTTAGGGAATCGTTGAATTTTTTTGCAGAAGAAACACCGGTGTTCTTTGTGATTTTAATATCAGTAATAACAAAAACTTTTCTCTGAGGTGTATTGCGTATTTTGTCAGCAAGCGAAGCGCTTATCTGATCAGCGGTGGTTTGGTCTAAAGAACCACTTTGTGTAGTAGCCGTAACGGTAGCAAAGAGTTCTCGGGCGAATTTGTCAGTTTGGGTCAAGTTTTCTGGGGCGTCTGAAGAATTACCCCCATTACTAAGGGTTGACGGATTATCTGAACTTTTTAGCTTGGCGATAGCAGAGCTGTCAGGAATACCCGGATTCGTTTCTTTTTTTGTTGGATCGGTTCCCCACAGGTTTTCTTCCCAGTCAGGAATGCCGTCTCCGTCAGCGTCATTGTTTACGATGTCTTTGATAGTGGCGTTCTGATAAACTAGGCCGTTTTCCGCGATTATTTTCTCCGCCACGCTCTTATGAACGAACCAAGATATGTTTTTTATCAAAAAAAGAGCAACAAGAAAAAGAACCGCAAAAACGATTGAAATGATCCTTTTGTTCTTTAACCAAAATAATTTAATTATGCTTTTATTATAACACTTTTTTAAACGCAAGCACTATCCCAAAAGGTGAATCCACTCGGACAGAGACATATTTTCCGCTCTTTTATTTGCCAATGTCTCAATTTTCGTATTTTTCTTGTATTTCTCAATAGATTTTAAGTTAGAAGACAGCTTTTTTCTCTTGTGTGCAAAGCCCGCCCGCACTGTTTCCCAAAATTCCCCTTCATTCAGGGCATTTTCACTAAATAATTTTTTAGAAATGTTATTTACGGAGATTATTGCCGAATCTACCTTAGGAGATGGGGAAAAATATCGCGCATGTACCTTCATCACAAGCTTTGGGCTACCGTAGGCTTTTACTGAGATAGAAAGGATGCTCTCTTTTTTGTCTGTCGCCATTATTCTTTTCGCCACTTCATGCTGAACCATCAAAACCATAGAGATGGGTTGTTGAGGAGCTGTTAAGAATTTTTTTAATATTGCCCCAGTAATGTTGTAAGGAATATTAGCAATGATTTTATATGGCTTCCCTTTAAAGTATCTCGTCGGATCAAAATCCAATATGTCTTCATTTAGCAAAGTCAAAGAACCCTTTTTTATTTCAAAGGAAAATTTGGTTTGAAGAAATTCAAAAAGTTCCCGGTCTTTTTCTACAGCAACCACTTGCTCTGCTTTACTCAAAAGTTTTTCGGTGAGAATGCCTTTACCGGGGCCAATTTCCAAAATGTATTCCCCCTTTTTTATTTCTCCCACTTCAATAATTTTATTAAGAGCAAGCACAGATTTAAGAAAATTTTGCCCCAAGGATTTTTTTGCTTTCATTTTTTATGAAGTAAATAAAAATATAATTATTAAAACAAGATATATCATATATACCGCGAACCCTTGCCACTCCTTATATTCTTTTTTGGTAATGAAGTACCACGAAAGAATAGTTGCAAATAAAGAAGGAATAAAAAGTAATTTTAAATTAAAGTACCAAGGGATTAAGAGAAAGAAAAAACAGATAACTCCGGCGATAACTCTCTTAGATTTTTTTAATCCGAGAATAACCGGCAAAGTTTTTATTCCCTCCTCTTTGTCCCCAGCCACATCTTTAATATCACGAATGTTCGAAACCGCGGTGAAGAATATAATTATTGAAAGAGCTAAGTGCGAAGGGAAAGCCGAGATACTTTTATTTGGATTGAAAACAAAAAAACCATCCAAAATAACCGCCAGGCATGCCAAGCTTACTAGAAAAGAATTTACTAGAAAAAAGCGTTTGAGTCGAAGGGGTGGATTAGAATAAATATAATACACAAAAACAAATAAAGCCGTGAAAAATACTGCGTATAATCCAGCCGCGTATGCTGTCAAAAAAGAAAAAAATAATGTTATTTGTGAAGCAATTTCAAGGTCTTTTTGCGAAAGAGAATTGGAAACAAGAGGACGGTCAGGATTCGAAATAAGGTCAATTTTTTCATCATGTATATCGTTCTGGCAGACTGAAAACATCCAAGCGAAAACCAGCGCTAGAAATGTCAAAAAATAAATTTGAACATCAACCCAATTTGCTATGTTTAGTTTATGTAGTAAGCTAGAACCGAATAAAAATAAAAGGAAAAAATGTAATATCCTTTCCGGTCGACAGTTTTTAATTATAGAAAAAAGTTTTTTTCTTGCTCCAATAAAAAAAAGAAAGAAAGTCGCAATCAAGGCAATGATGGTGTTTAAGCCGAGCATTAATTTATTAAATCCAAGATTAAATAATCCAAGAGGGTTTGCTGTAAAGTCTGGATGTAAACTGTTTTGAATTATGTGTGAAGAAAAAATAGCATGAACCACCGCCGCGGGAATGTCAGTCATTGATTTAGTAAAGAAAACCGCGAGTGACGGCAGGGAAAAAATAAAAAAGATTAGGCAATAGAAGAGAAATCCTGCCAGCACAGAACGCAGAACTTTTTTTGTATTGAGATATACGTATGATGCACAAAAAAGCATACCCAAAAAAGTTTCAATTTGTATGCCTAGGGTAATGCCATTATCCATGTGCCCTCCAAAAAGGGTAATAAAACGTAAACCTAGTTCTTTGATTGGAAGAAAGAAGTAACTTATTAAATGTCCTCCGGTGGCAAGGTCAATAACTGGAGCAAGAAGAATGATAATAAAACCAAATATAGAAACGACTGAAACTTCTCGGAGGCTAGTTTTGCCGAACCACAAAAGAATAACCATTAAAGTTATGTTTATGGCGAGGTATGAAGCTGCATAATGAACAATCGTGGGAAAATCCAGTAAAGGGAAGTAGCCAGCCTGGAAATTTGCGAATTGTTCAAAAAAAGTTCTTATACTTAAAATAGCCACAAAAGAAAACAGCCAAGATCCTAGAGTGATAGGTACACCGTTTATGTAAGAGCGTAACTTTTCCATAAAAAAATGATAACACAAAGCTATTTTTTTAGCTTCTTTCCTCTGTTTACAAATATATGGTCTTTATTCTTTCTTTCTCCCCTTCTCTTTCTAAAATATCGCTTGGAATGTCGGCTAAAAATTCTGAAGGAGCGTTAATATTACGGGATCCAAATATTGTACGGAAGTTTGCAAACGTGAGATAAAGTTTTTCTTTCGCTCTCGTGAGCGCCACGTAGAAAAGCCGGCGTTCTTCTTCGCTGTCTTCGTTGCTTTGTCCCTCGTTTCTTCTCTCGTGCGGGAAAAGTCCACTTTCGAGGCCGGTAACAAATACATGCTTGAATTCAAGTCCTTTTGCAGCATGCACCGTCATCATTTTTATTCCATTAACTACTTTCTTATTTTTTTCTTCGCTTATCATAAGAGAATCTTGGTCCGAGGCAAGCGAAGCATCTTCTAAAAGTTTTTCTACCCCGGCGCCGTCTTCTAGGTTGTCATACTTCAAGGCCAGAGTGGCTAATTCTTTAATGTTTTCAAGCCTTTCTATGTCTTCGTCGGTTCCCGAAGAGAGTTCATTTTCTATCCCAGACTTTTTCACTACATATTTTATTATCTCGCTAGTCTTTGCAGTTTTTATTTTTTCTCTGATTTCTTCAAGCAAACGATAAAAATTTTCCACTTTCATTCTCACTTTTATGGGCAAACTTTCTTTTTCTCCTGCAAATATTTTAAGCAGTGTGACTTTTCCTATCCCTCGGGCCGGGAAGTTGATTATTCTTTTTATGTCGGATAGACAATCTGGATTTAGTGCTGCGCGTAAATATGCGAGGGTGTCTTTGATTTCTTTTCTTTCGAAAAATTTAACCCCAAGAACTTGGTATGGGATATTGTAGCGCAACATCGCTTCTTCGAGGGCTCTCGATTGGAAGTTCGCACGATACAGGACAGCAATCTCTGACAAAGGGATCGATCCTTGGTCTCGAAGTTCTAACACTTTCGAGGCAACAAATTCTGCTTCATCTGTTTCGTCGAGCCCCTCATACAGTCCGATTTTTTCACCGGTCGCGTTATTCGTAAACAGATTTTTATCTGGTCTGTATTTGTTCTTCTTGATTACTTCGTTCGCCGCCTCGAGGATATTTTTTGTAGATCGATAATTTTGCTCGAGCATTATTATCTCAGCGTCAGGATAATCTTTCTCAAAATTTAAAATATTCTTTAAGTTTGCGCCTCTCCACGAATATATATTCTGATCGGCATCCCCCACTACGCAAATATTTCGACTTTTTTCTGCCAGAATTTTCGACATCAAATATTGCACTTCGTTCGTGTCTTGATACTCATCCACATGAATATACTCCCATTTCTCCTGATAAATTTTTCGGATCTCAGGGTTGTCTTTTAGAAGCTTTGTGGCTTTTAATAATAAATCATCAAAATCCAGAGAATTTTCTGCCATTTTTCTTTTTTCGTATTGACTCCATACTTGAGCAATTATTCTCCCTAAAGTGCTTGTACCGTTCCCCTCTTTTTCTTCATAATCTGCGAGGTGAGTGAACTTACCTTTCTCTCTTGATATTATATTTTTTATTTTCTTGGGATCGTACTGCTTCGGGTCCACCCCGATGTCTTTTAATATAGATTTTATAAGGGAATTTGCGTCACTTTCGTCTAAAATGGTGAAATATTTTGTTAGCCCCAAAAGTCTAGCGTTTTCTTTGATTATATAGACTCCGAGGGAATGAAAAGTACTGACGAAAGGTATGCGATCTTGTCCCGGGGCATTTTTCTCGATTTCCAAGATTATTCTTTCTCGCATTTCCTTGGCAGCCTTATTGGTGAAAGTTACCGCCAGTATTTTCTCAGGCGGAACTCCATTTTTGATAAGATTTACGATTCTGTGCGTTATGGTTTTTGTTTTTCCTGCGCCGGCACCAGCAACGATAAGAAGAGGACCCTTCATATGAAGAGCCGCTTCTTTTTGCTCATTATTTAGGCCGTCGAGATGTGGCATTCATCCAATATAACACACTTTCTCGGTCGTTTATTTCCTTACGCTTGCCTCAAAAGAGTCTAGCTTGCCTTCGGATTCAAGTTTTTGGAGAGCGCGAGCTATATAGCGCTCGGCAGGTTCTTTTCTTATTCCAAGAATTCCAGATTTTGGTTCTAGCTTTGAGAAATTTTTAAGAACTCTCATATAATTTGCCAGTCGGCTCATTCCCGAGCTTTGCAAAGGATCTGCAGAACCATCGAGGAGACTTTTTGCGCTAACATTTTTTATATCTTTTAAAACTTGAGAGGATTCGTGACCCTTGAACAAGAACTCCATGTCTTTTCGGCTTGCTCGATATGCTCCCATTAGTTTTTCGTCTGATAAGTGGTAAGGATTTTGTAAAAATTCCGGATGCTGGTTCAAAATCTCATTTTCACTTTGGGAAAGGTTCGGGAAGAAATGTTCTAAATGGTTTTGACCCCCATTTAATCGATTTTGTTCGCCGATTATCCTATTTCCACTGTAGCTTATGTTTGTGCCGCCCTGTCCCCTTGTCGGCATTGAGTCGCCTCCTACGCGTATAGTTGTCCCAGTCCGTATAGTTGTCCCAGTTCGTACCTGATCGTTTGGCATTTCCATTTTATGGAGAATTTCTGTGCGGATTACTTGTTCGTGCGTTATATCAGGATGACTTTCTAAAACAGCGACCGGCTCAGAGTGTTCTATCTGTTCTATAGGAGTAATGGGTGTTTGGGGTGAGGGTTCAGCGACTGGAGTAACGGTCTCAGATTTGATATGAAGATTTTTAAATTTTAAAGACTCAGAAGAATTACCGGAATGGTCGGAGTCAAACATTCTTCCTTCATAATGTTTAAGTATTGGTATATTTCCTGTAGCATCAGGCTTGCCGAATAAAATATTTCCCTTCTCGTCAAATTTTATAACAGTTTCATCGCTTATTAGCGCGCTCTCTTTTAGATTATTCGGATCATAAAGGCCAAGCTCTTTTGCCTGCTTTGTTACATTTGTTTCTTTCATGAACTCTTGCACGCTCTTAGGAGCATTAGAAAAATCATTATGAAACTTTACTCGCATTTCTTTTTTCAAATCAAGAATACCTTGGATTGCTCCTTGTCCTTTGTTGAACTTAATTCC
>JBBRSF010000013.1:0-15941 GCA_038245685.1 Minisyncoccia bacterium | reverse complement strand
GACGAAAGACACAAGCCCAAAGCAATCTTAGGAGATGAAAAGATAATTGCTCAATATAAAAAGCAGATCTTGCTCGCTAACAGCGAGGCGCACAGATTTGCCATAAATTACCATAAGAATATGCGGGGGAAAAATTTCTTGCCCAGTAAGTGATTTTGCTAGACCAAATGAAAAATAAATCAGAAAATATTTTAATACTTCATAATATTCGCAGCGTGGAAAATGTGGGCGCGATGTTTCGCACGGCTGATGCGGTGGGGGTAGATAAAATTTATCTCTGTGGTATTACCCCAGCACCACTTGATCGTTTTGGTAGGAAGAGGAAAGATTTGGCAAAGTCTGCGCTCGGCGCAGAAGAGTTTGTGGCTTGGGAGCAGGTTAAAAGTATTTCCTCACTACTTTCAAGACTTAAAAAACAAAATTATCAAATCATCGCCATAGAGCAAGATAAAAAATCCATTGATTATAAAACCCTTCGACTTGGCTCAGGATCAAAAAATGCATTTATTGTAGGCACAGAGGTTACGGGCATTCCCAAAAACATTTTAAAAAAATGTGATATTATCGCCGAAATTCCTATGCGGGGTCAAAAAGAATCTCTCAATGTTTCCGTGGCCCTGGGAGTCGCTTTATTCAGGATTTGTAATTTGTAAGGTACACATAAAATTTTGCTAAATTTTTGTTCCTGCTCGGCCCGTCGGCCTACGCAAGCCCTTTCAAATCACAAATCCTTCATTTTTGGCAGCCAGGACAAAAGATAGTCGTTCTCCCTCCAACCACAATTTTTTCTAAAGATTTTCCGCAATTTGGGCAGTTTTTGCCAGCCTTGCCGTAAACTTTATGTTCCCGGGCGTAGTTACCCTCGCTGTTGTTTAGGAGGCGGTAGGTAGCTATCGATGAACCGCCGACTTTTACGGCTCGTTTAAGTATGCGAATTATAGCTTTGTATAATTTCGTGACCTCAGATGCGGAGAGGGAAGCAGAGCTGCGATCAGGTCGGATATGTGCTTCGAATAAACTTTCGTCGGCGTAAATATTACCAAGTCCAGTAACAATTTTTTGATCCATTAACACAGCTTTTATTTTGCTCTTCTTTGTTTTTAATTCTTTTGCGAAATGCTTAAGTGTAAAGTCTTTTGATAAGGGCTCAACGCCATAATTTATGAAATGATTTTTACTCTCAAAAGATTTTTGATCAGGATAATATAATAGATATCCAAACATCCGAGTGTCGTTATAATAAAGAGTTCCTTTTTCTAGTTCAAATATCACATGGCTGTGCTTGTTCGGGAGCTTTCTTTCGGAAAGTTCTATGGGGTGTCCGCCAGTGATTAACTTTTTAGAATTTTTTGCTTTGTATACAAATTGACCCGACATTTTTAAATGAACCAGAATAATTTTTTCATGGCTCAATTTAAAAATCAAATTCTTGGCTCGGCGTTCTATGGCAATAAATTTTTCACCCTGAATACCTTTAGCAAACTCTGTTGCTTTTTTGGATGAAGCAGGACGTATGGCACCAGAACCTGAAACCAGTTTTGGTTTGCTAACCGAAACAACCCTTATTTTTTGGCCTAATATAGAGCGTTCAAGCCCTAGGCGTAAGTTTTCCACTTCTGGGAGCTCTGGCATGCTATTATCATACTATGAGAAAAATTCTATTCATAACCTTATTACTGCTCACTCCTCTTTTAAAAATAGAGGCAGTAGAATCCATTAAAATCCTGATTGTTCCCGGACATGACAATGAAGTCTGGGGCGCACAATATAAGACCGTAAAGGAAGCCGACATGACTCTTGCCCTTGGAACAAAGATTTATAATATTTTGAAAAAAGATAAAAGGTTTGAAGTACATATCACCAGGAACGATGTGGGCTATACCCAAGAATTTGCTGACTATTTTGCACAGCATGCTGATGAAATAACTGTATTTCGAGAAAATGCTAAAAAACAAATGGAAGGAAAGATAGCCGACGGAAGCTTTCTCCAAAAAGAGAACCCCCCTCATGCAAATGCGAGCCCAGAAGTAGCCCAGAGGCTGTATGGAATAAATAAATGGGTAGATGATAACAAGATGGATGCCGTAATCCACATACACTTCGATGACTATCCTCGCCCGCAGGCAGGGACGATCGGAAAGTATACCGGTTTCACGGTTTATTTTCCGGACGGACAGCTCGCGAACTCTCGAGGCAGTGGAGATATGGGCGCAGATATTTTCTCACAATTAAATAAAAAGTATTCCACCAGCACCTATCCACCCGAAGAAGGGGGATTGATTCCTGATCAGAAGTTGATTGCCCTCGGTTCTTACGGCACTCTTTCTGCTTCTGTCCGCTCAGTTCTTATAGAATACGGATATATTTATGAAAAGAAATTCAGAAAATACTCCACCAGGCAGGCTGGGTATGCTTCCATGTCACAAATGACTGCAAAGGGAATAAAGAATTATTTTTTTCCAGCTAGCTAACTATTTTCCTCCTAGAATTTTCAATGCTTCGCGTATTTTTGTGTTGATGTCACTGCTACCAAATGTTTTCTTTAATGCTTCTCTTGCATCGTTTTGAGAATAGCCGAGAGATTTGAGTGCTTCGAGAGCATCGAGCTCGCCCTGAAGAGACATCCCATTTCTTTCGCCCTCTGCACCCGCGCCCATTTTATCTCGGAGTTCTATAACTATTTTTTCTGCGGTCTTTTTTCCGATGCCAGATATTTTTGTAAGATATGAAGTATCTCCCGTGCTGATGGCGCGCCTGAGAGTTGGAATCGTGGCGATGCTTAAGATAGCTAGAGCAGAACGAGGTCCAATGCCTGAGACATTTATAAGCATTTCAAATAGCTCAAGTTCTTCTAAACTTAAAAATCCAAAAAGATCCAGAGAATCTTCGCGTACATGGGTGTGGATAAAGAGCATGATCTCTTCGCCCACCTTTTTTGACTTAGAGAGTAGGTCAGGGGAGACGTTCACCTTATACCCCACCCCTCCTGTTTCTACGAGGATGAATTTTTCCGTTTTTAGGATAATTTTGCCTCTTAAGCTGCCAATCATGAATAAACTATACCATATTTGCGTTTTTTCGTCTTTTCTGTTAAATTACTTATATGCCAATTACACAATCAGCTAAAAAAGCGATCCGAGGATCTCTCCGAAAGAAGGCTTTTAACGACCAGCGCAAGAAAGCTATGAAGGAGATAACAAAGAAAATTGAGAAAACTGCCAAAACCAGTAAGGATGAGGCAGCGAAGATGCTCTCCAAAGCCTTTCAAACCATCGATAAAGCAGCTCAAAAGGGCGTAATAAAGAAAAACAACGCTGCCAGGAAGAAGGCCCGCTTATCAAGATTAGTAAAATAAACCAGAGAATTTTATTTTTTAGAGCACGGATATTTTTTTACTAAAAAATTCCTCGTATTTGCGCCAGTCGCGCTCACAAGCCTCTAAAAAAGAAAATTCTGCTTTAAATATTTATGTCACATCTATTAGAATTTTATGGAACAGAATGCCCGCATTGCGTGCGCATGCATGAGCTCGTGGAAAAACTCGAAAAAGAAGAAGTGGTAAAGGTGGATGCCTTCGAAGTTTGGCACAACAAAGAAAATGAAGAAAAACTTCTAAGTCTGGACAAAGATTTATGCGGAGGAGTGCCCTTTTTCTATAATACACGAACAGAAAAATGGATCTGTGGCGAAGCAAGCTACGATATTCTAAAAAAGTGGGCCAAAGGAGAAGAATTTACGCAAGAATAATATAAAAAGCTAGTAATACAAGCTTCGCTCTAGCGGCTCATTCTATGTCTAGAAATCCCAAGGAAAAGTTTCCAAGTATGAAAACAGTAAAACTCCATAATAAAAACAACAAAAAAGACTCGAGCGTTTTTGGGTTATTAAAACCTTACAGAGCTCCTATCGTAGGACTGGCTCTACTTGCCATAGGGGCAAGTGGACTAGGGCTGATCCTTCCTAAGATAATCTCTCACAGCATAGATGCTTTTATTAGACATACATTTTTGTGGCAAGGACTTGTGCTTCAGTTCGGAATAGTCACTTTAGGAATTTTCCTCTTTACATACTTACAGAGCATAATGCAAACATACACCTCTGAGCGCGTGGCCAGAGATTTGAGGAATACAATTGCAAAAAAGATATCTAGCCAAAGTTATGAATTCGTAGAGAGAGTTACCCCCGCTAGGTTACTTACTAATCTTACTTCAGATATAGATTCTATTAAGATGCTTATCGGTCAAGCTATCGCTGCACTTATCTCCTCGATAGTTATTGTTATTGGTGCTAGCATCATTCTCCTTACTATAAATTGGAAGCTCGCACTCGCAGTACTTACTATCATTCCTATAATTGCAAGTCTTTTTTATTTTATTTTCAGTCGAGTTCGGGTTCTTATGAAAAGAAGCAGGGAAGTCATAGACTGGTTGAATAAAGTCATAAATGAAAGTGTTCTCGGGGCATCGCTTATTCGCGTGTTAAATTCTCAAGGTTATGAAGTTGATAAATTCGTAAAAGCAAATACCGAAGCAAAAAATGTAGGTTTACAGATTTTAGCTATGTTTGCTGCCTTGATTCCGGCGATAACTTTCGTGGCTAACTTAGCAATGCTAATAATCCTGGTGCTCGGAGGACATTTTGTTATCTCTGGAAGTATGAGCTTGGGAGACTTTGCCGCATTCAATAGCTATATTTCACTTCTTATTTTCCCCATTCTTGTTGTAGGTATAATGTCGAGTATCATCTCGCAGGCTCAGGCTTCTTATGACCGCATCCGTGAAGTACTGGATAAAAAAGATGACACAAAGGTAGGAATAATTAAAAAAGAACTCGCTGGGCATATAGAATTTAAAGATGTTGGTGTTAAGTACGGAGAAAAAAGTGTGTTAAAAAATATATCTTTTGAAATAATGCCCCATACGAAAACAGCCATCATTGGTCCGACAGCTGCGGGCAAAACTCAAGTTTTGCATCTTCTTACTCGTCTTATTCCGACGACGACTGGTACTATAAAAATTGATGATGAAAATATTAACGACTATGATCCGGAAATTTTACATAAACAGATCGGATTTGTTTTTCAGGATAGCATTATTTTTAACCTTACGCTCCGGGAGAACATAGCTTTCGGGGGAGTGGCGAACGAAGCGGACTTAGAAAAAGCTATAAAGACCTCAGAGCTTTACGATTTTATCTCACTATTACCAGAAGGATTAGATACAGTTATATCGGAACGAGGGTCCAGCCTTTCCGGTGGTCAGAAACAACGCATCATGCTCGCCCGGGCCCTGGCACTTAATCCACGGGTCCTACTTCTCGATGATTTTACAGCTCGAGTAGATAACAAAACGGAAAAAAAGATAATAGAAAATCTTGCAGTAAACTACCCCAATATTACTCTCGTATCTGTAACACAAAAAATTTCTTCAGTCGAAGACTACGACCAAGTGATTCTTTTTATGGAGGGAGAAGTGATAGCAACCGGCACACACCAGAAACTTTTGAATACTTCTCCGGAATATGCCCAAATTTACGATTCACAAAAAAGTACAAACCACTATGAATAATTACGTTTTAAACAAAACAACAGGAGAAGAGAAAACAAGCATACTCGCTTCCGTGAGCAAGCTCCTTCCTCTTTTAAAAGAACAAAAGAAGCAGATAACAATTGCGACCTTGGCAGCCTTTGCCACCGCGGGTCTTAACCTCGCAGCCCCTATACTCATAGGAAAAACAGTTGATAAATATATACAGAAAGGTGACTTTCATGGAGTCATTGTGTATGCCGTAATTATTTTGGCTATTTTTATAGCTTCGGTTATAACCAACTATTTTCAGACCCTTCTGATGGGGCGCGTCGGGCAAAATGTCCTTTACACATTAAGGAATGCGATTTTCACAAAGCTCGAAGATTTACCGGTAGCTTTTTTTAATCAAAATAAAGCAGGTGATTTAATTTCTCGTATCAATAACGACACTGATAAGTTGAATCAATTTTTCTCTCAAAGCTTGGTTCAATTTGTAGCTAGTATTTTGACGATAGTAGGTGCTGCGATATTTGCTATTTCCATCAACGCCAAGATGGGTCTTATTGCCATTGCACCGGCCATTTTTTTGATTATATTTACTCAGATCATAACTCCTTGGATAAAGAGAAAAAACGCAGCTAACTTAAAAAACATAGGAGGGATGAGTGGAGAAGTTTCTGAAAGTCTCGATAATTTTAAAGTGGTTGTGGCATTTAATAGGAGAGATTATTTCCAAGAAAAGTTTAGAGAAGTAAACGAAGCCAACTATAAGACAGCTGTAGGTGCAGGAATTGCTAACAATACCCTCACTCCTACCTATGGTCTAGCTTCAAACGTGGCCCAACTTTTAGTATTAGCATTTGGAATTTCCTTAATTTCAACTGGGAACTTTACCTTAGGTTTACTTATAAGTTTCATAACCTATGTAAGTAGGATTTACGATCCATTCAGACAAATGGCAGCACTTTGGGCTAGTTTTCAGACAGCTTTTGCGAGCTGGGACAGAATTCACGCTATTCTTATGCTTGATTCTGACCTGTTAAATATACCGAGCACACAGACTAGTTCTAAAGATCTCGTAATGGAATTTCAAAATGTATCCTTTAGCTATCCCAACGGCAACGAAGTTCTTCATGATATAAGTTTCGCATTTGAAAGAGGAAAAACTTATGCTCTGGTAGGTCCGACTGGAGGGGGGAAGACTACTACTGCGTCTTTAATATCTCGTCTGTATGACCCTACTAAAGGCGCGGTACTTTTAGACGGGAAAGATATTAAATCCTATGAAGATAGCGATCGCGCTAAAAAAATAGGATTCATTTTACAGGAGCCATATTTATTTACCGGAACAGTACGAGATAATATTCTTTATGGAAATAGTGAATACGGTGATCTTGATAACGATGAATTAGAAAAAATAATTAAAGATCAAGGATTGGACGGCTTACTCTCTCGCTTTGACGAAGGAATGGGCACGCTCGTAACGGCTACAGGCAGTAAGCTTTCATTAGGACAGAAACAGCTGATCGCTTTTATTCGTGCAGTTTTAAGAAAGCCAGAAATTATTATTCTCGACGAAGCCACAGCAAATATCGATACCGTGACCGAGCAGTTGCTTGAAGAAATATTAAAAAAATTACCAAAAGAAACCACTCTTGTAGTTATTGCTCACCGCTTAAATACTATCGAGAATGCAAATGAAATATTTTTTGTTAACTCAGGCGAAGTAATACAAGCCGGCAGTATGGAACACGCGGTTGATATGCTCCTGCATGGAAAAAGAGAAAGTTAATTTATTCTAAAAATCCGACGATCGAAGACTCCCGAAAAGCCTTTCAATTTAAGGTTAAATAGTATAGTGTAGGAGGATGCAGAAAGATAATACAGACAACAAAAAACCGCAGGAAACTATTGTGAGGTTTGACAATGTTTCTTTCGAGTGGGGAGTGAATAAGCCTATTCTCGATAAAGTCAGCTTCACCATAAGACGCGGAATGAAGTTTACGCTCATGGGTCAAAATGGAGCCGGCAAGAGCACGATATTTGGACTTATTGGCGGAGAGAGTGTTCCTGAGTCTGGAATAATAAATGTGATGAATAGCGTAAGTATAGCTACTTCCAAGCAGGTAATTCCTCAAAGCCAGTTAGGATTAACTGTAAGAGAATTTTTTGAAAAGTCTTTTCAGAAAAAAATATATGATATTGATCCTCGTATCGACGAAATTCTCGAAGTAGTAAATTTTAAAAATCATAAAAAGATTCACGACGAAAAGATAAGTAATTTTTCTGGAGGTCAGCAGGCGCGACTACTTTTAGCTTCTGCACTTATCCAAGACCCCGATCTATTACTACTCGACGAGCCCACGAATAATTTAGACAAAGCGGGGATAGCGCACCTTACGAACTTCTTAAAAAATTACAAGAAAACTGTCTTAGTAATTTCGCACGATGCGGAATTTTTGAATGCTTTTGCAGAAGGTGTTCTATACCTCGATGTCTATACAAAGAAGATCGAGCAGTATGTAGGAAATTATTTCAATGTGGTGAAAGATATCACCGCCCGAGTGGAAAAAGAAAATATGAAAAATGCCCAGCTTGAAAAAGAAATTCAAGCAAAGAAAGATCAAGCAAACGTATTTGCCCATAAAGGAGGAAGACTGCGCTTGGTAGCCAAGCGCATGCGTGAGAAAGCAGAGGAGCTAGAAGAGGAGATCGTGGACGTGCGAAAAGAAGATAAATCTATTCGACCATTTATCATTCCATCTCAGCCTGACCTGATAGGGGAAATACTAAATATTTCATCATTTACGACTATGAAAAGTGGAAAGTTAGTTAAACACAAAACCAAAATATCATTAAATAAGAATAGCCATCTGCTTTTACAAGGTCCAAATGGAATAGGAAAAACAACTTTACTCGAACGTCTGGCGAGCGGGCATGCAGAGGGTGAGAAAGTAAAAGAAGGAATAAGAATAGGATATTATAGACAAGACTTTTCTACGCTTAACTTCGAGGACACTGTCTATCAATCATTAGCCCGTGCCATGCAGGAAGGGGGAGAAAGACTAGATGAAGAAAAGATGCGTTCTGTGGCAGCGGGATTCCTCATAACTGGAGAATTTATCCGTACGAAGATCGGAGACCTGTCAGAGGGACAGAAAGGACTTGTGGCTTTTGCCAGACTTGTGATGCAAAAGCCCGGTCTTTTGATATTAGACGAACCGACAAATCATATAAACTTTCGACATTTGCCGATCATCGCGCAAGCACTAGATAAATATGCGGGCGCGATGATACTGGTTTCTCACGTGCCAGAATTTGTAAAACAAATTCGAATAGACGAAGTACTTGATCTAGAAAAGTAGAAGAGAATTTATGTATCTCTTCGATTTTCTCGTCTTTTTTGTACTATTTTGGAAACTAAAAAGTATAAAAATAAGCAAAATCGCAGTCTCGCCCTCCACTTTTCTTTGGTAGATATAGTATGCCAAACTTCATCACAGGAGCTGTTGTCTGAGATATATTTTGCCTTTAGAAACGATTCCATTAGTTTGTCTCCCATATAATTCTATTATACGCAATTATCTTATAATTTGGTGCAGATTATTCCAGCATTTTCCTTAATTCTATGATAGCCCTTCGGTGCTGGCTTTTTACAGTGTTTAGGGGTTTGTTGAGGACCTTACCTATTTCATCAAAAGTCATTTCTTCTTGGTAGTGAAGAATTAGAACTTCACGGTATTCTAAATTTAGCTTTTCCAGCATTTCGTTTAGAAGTTTGGAGTCATCTAGTTTTTGCATGTACTGATCGGGAAGTATTTCTGCTGAAGGAATATTTTCTGCAAAAGAAGAATCATCTTCTTTGTTTTGATTTGCGATTTTTTCCATGTCAGAAAAAGTTATGCTTTTTTTCTTGCGCAGAAAGTCAGTGACAGTGTTCTTCGCAACAGTAAAAAGCCAGGTTTTAAAGCTGGCTTTTTCTGGAGAAAAGTTATCTATATTTTTCCATGTCTTTACGAATACGTCCTGAACTATGTCGGGAGCTTCGCTTCTCGTAGTAAGGCGGGCAGTGAAATTGTAGATAGGGGAATAATACTTGTCTATCAATTCTTTCAATGCTTCTTTGTTGCCATTTTTATACGAGAGTATGATTTCTTCATCAGTTTGCGACATGAACTAAATATATCACAGATCTTGTCTCGTCTATTTCTGTATTTAGTTTTTAGAAAGAAACTCTTAGTGAACAGTGGTAGTAGTAGTTTCTTTTCTAAAAGTATTAGATCCTGCGCCCATGGCATATCTTGCTAAGAAGATAAGAACAAGGATAAGGATAAGGAGTACCAGCCATCCGAACAAACTACTAGGTAAGAATCCTGCCCAGAATGCGCTTGCGCCTAGGGGTACAACGTTAGAGTTGTTAGTAACAGTATTCTGGTTGTTATTCTGACTGTTTAAAGTATCTGCGCTTATAACCTGAGCAGAAACATTTGCATTAACTGATTGAGGATTTCCAGCTGGATCTACATAAGAAAGGACCGCAGGGAAGTTCAAGTTAGTGCCATCAGGGATGTTCTGTCGTACTCGAACTCGGACTGATACTGTGCCTTGGCCGTTGGCCTTTAGAGTGCCTAGGTTAAAGGTCAAAGTATTGCCTGAGATCGAAGGATTGCTTGGATTTGAGAATAAGTAATCTACTTCGTATGGAAGATCGATGCGTAGGGTAAGGTTCCTGATAGCACCGGTACCGATGTTCTGGTAATTCACTGTGTAGTTTATCTCATCTCCTGGGTGTGGTCGAGTGTTATCTAGAGTAGGAACTATAGACTGGGTTCGATCAACAGAAGAAGTAAGAGTTACTAGTGAAGTAGGAATTGGTCGTGGGTTAGAAGTGGTTACTATAAGACCTCGAACATTGATAGTCACAGAGTCAGTAGCAGTTCCGTAGCTATTGGAACAAGTTATAGAGTAAGTTCGTGAGGAGGTAAGTGAACCTGTGAAGAAACTTCCAGGACCTATGCTCTTCGCACCCGGCCATCCTAGAGAACCACCTGTCGCGTAACATGAATTTGCGTTCGTGGTGTTCCATCTTACGGTAGTGCTGTCGTTATAAGCAATATTTGTTCGATCTGCGTATATGGTTACTGTCGGACGATTGCCTTGTACTTGATTAAATATACAAGGAAGAAGTCCTCCGTAGTTTAATGCTCCATAAACCTGACAAGTCTGATTGTTTATTGTATTTACGCTTACAGTTGTAGAATCAGTCGCGCTACCTACATTGTTCGAACAAGTGATGCTATATGTAGTAGCGGAGTATAGGCCTCCGGTATTAAAGCTACCAGAAGTAGCTCTACTGCCTGACCATCCGTTTGAACCATTGCTTGCGTAACATGAAGTTGCGTTGTTTGAAGACCATGTAACTATACTTGAATTTCCAGAAATAACGTTGGTAGGATTTGCATAGATAGATACAGTCGGAGCATTGTTCTGAGGCGTAGGAAATGTACATGGTAGCGGACCACCTATGTTTGTCGCTCCGGCAGTCTGACAAGTTTGTGCAGCCCTTACATAGACAGTTGCAGATCCTCGATCATTAAATCCACCGTCGTCGTTGCTCAAAGTTAAAACGTACGTAGTAGTCTGAGTTGGAGAAACGGTTACAGCTCCAGAAGGAGACACTGATCCGATTCCCTGACTGATTGATATGTGGGTAGCATTAAATGAGTTCCAGCTTATCTGGGTTGATTGGCCACTATCTATTGTATCTGGTGAAGCAATGATAGAACCAGAAACTAAAGTTTCTGCGCTGACCTTAACTGGAGAAGAAAGTCCAAAGGACCCCAAAACCAGGCCGAATAAGCCGACTACTGCGACCGCTTTTAACCCCTGTGTTAACCTAGTTTTTATGCTTTTCATAATATTTTTCTACTTAATTTAACTAATAATTAATAATGACTAATAAAGTTGACTTGCGTATTGTATCATACTACAAATATATGTCAAGAGGCACTGCTTCTACCCCTTATGTCGTGGCAGTTTAAAAATGATTACAACTAAAATAAATTTATTATAAAAAATAAAAATTTATACTAAAAGGGGGAGGTTGCTACGATGAGCGAACCTCCCCCTACTCCTTTCTGATCAAAATTTAAAACAAAAAACAAAGAACGAAGAATTACGGATGAGCGAGCTGTGGTACCCTGACGTTGTACGTACCCGTGCTCGTGGTAACGACGACCTGGCCATTTCTGGCTGGACCACCATTGCCGGCGACGGCGAAGTGCACCGCGCCGTTGCCGCTCCCACTTGCGCTGCCGGTGATCGAAATCATTCCGGGAGTTGTGGTGGTCGCTGACCATGAGCATCCTGCCGTTGCACCGATGTCGATGCTTCCGTTACCGGAGTCCTGATATGCAAATGCCGGAGTTTCCGGCGGTACTGCATAGTTGCACGTCGGGGCTGGACACGCCGATTGAGGCACGGAGACGTTGTACGTCCCTGTGCTTGTCGTAACGACGATCCTGCCGGTTCGTGCCGCTGATCCAGAGTCACTGCTTACTGCAAAGCGCACTGCGCCGTTGCCGCTGCCACTTGCTCCGCCGGTGATCGAAATCATGTCGGGGGTTGTGGTGGAAGCACTCCACGTGCATCCTGCTGTCGCACCGATGTCAATGCTTCCGTTGCCACTCTGGCAGGAAAACGTCGGCGTCGAGGGCGGTACTGCATAGTTGCACGTGGGGGTAACAACCGGGCAAGACGTCGCTGCCAACTTCGCGTTGGCGTCTGCAACTGCGTTCGTCATCGCTTGTGCGTCAGCCTGTGTTTTGGCGTCTGCACAAGTTGAGCTTGTGGCACGTCCTGTGCCATAGCCCGTTGCGTACACAGTTCCACTTGGGCAAGTCTTGCTTGCTGTGAAAGTGGCGCTTGCATCGATTGTGCAACCTGTTGGCGGGGTGATGATCGGACAGGCGTCCTGCGTGATCGCCACTCCCTGTCCAGCAACGGTAATCGTACCGTTGCGTTCATAGTTTCCGTTACCAGTTGCGGTTACGGTAACCGTTCCGCTACCTGAAATCCATTCATGGTCACGATTGACCGTGATGCCGGACATGTTGGACGTGGCGAACCACGAGCAACCTGCTCCGGTGGTGACCGTTACCGTCTTCGTGTCTCCCTGACAAGGGAAACGGAGAGACGATGGCGATACCGTGAAGTTGCAGGTCGGCTGTGTGGGTGCCGGGCCCTGGTAAACTGTGATAACAACTCCGCAGAGCGTAAACGTTACGGTGCGTGAGTTGTTCGAGTCAGTGTTGTTAGTAACCGTACCAGTGAAGTTGCCTCCACCGGTGGAAACGACTGTCAACCACGACGGCAGGCCCGTAGGCGCTGTAGTGCATGAAGGACAGCCGGATTGTGTGAATACGACGATCGGGAAACTGCGACCCTCCCACGAGAAGTTGTAGCTTGACTGGGAAGAATACGTGCAGCTCTGGGTCGGTGTTGCCGGCTCCTGAGTGACCGTGATGGTCGTACCGCAGGCGTTCACGGTAGCGCTACGAGCGCCGCCCGTGTTCGGCGAAACTGTGTATCCGGTGTTCGAGTTGATGACGATCCAGTTTACACTGGAAGTCGTAGCCGAACACGTGGAACAAGCTGCCGATGACTTCGTGATCGTGATCGTACCGGTGCCGCCGGCAGCTGCAAAGTTTTGCGACTGCGGCGAAACCGTAATGGTACAAGTTTCCGGAGTGGTGGGGGTGGAAGGCGGGCACTGATGGCACCCGTTCTCACCACCCTTACACCCGAAGATGCTGAGGACGAGAATGAACAACAGAATGTTGCGAAAATTCTTCATGAGAATCCTCCTGCGCTTTTTTAGGGCGCTTGATTGTACTGGTTGTGCCAGAGGAGAAAGTTTACACTTCCTCCTCTGGCTTGTTCGTGGCGTCGTACTTTCAGCGCCCGAAGGCACGAAGAATCCAACACCAGTTGTTGCGGACCACGAGGCCCGCCCCAAGGAGTCCTGCACCTCCGACTACGTATCTTTTGACGTGTCGGTGGTTTTGATGCCGGGGGGAATCTTCGTTCGTTGGAAGCGGGGCGGCAGTGCCGTCTCCGCAAACCACGTAGTTTCTCCCTTCGAGCATCTTCACGCTACAGCCAGTTCCTGGAATACCCTGGAGACCTTGCGGACCTGGAATACCCTGGAGACCTTGCGGACCTGTCTCGCCGACGATCGACGGGAAAGGCGCAATGCTGTAAACATGGTTGTTACATTCGTACAGCCGATCGATTTTTCCCGTGAAAGCGTTATAAACGAACTCACGGTCTTCGTCGATTCGTACCCAACCCCTTCCACCCATGCGGTCGGGGAGATCCATGTCGACGCACGCCCCGCTGGGGATGCCTCGACGGACTTCGTTCTGCGCAAGCGCCTGCTTGTGAAGAATGGTGGGATAATAAAACGGCGCTGACGTTGCCGCCAGACACTGCTCTCCAGTCGACCAGTGATCGACCATTGTCTGCGCGTTTGCTGACGGGCACAGGCTGGCCACGATGGCCACTAATGCGAACATCTGGAAAAACAAGCTGCGTGCGTTCATTGCTTTCTCCTGTATGCTTCTGTTATGGAACAGTTATTTTTATGTCAAAGAAGTTGTTCGTTGAGGCAGAGGAACTCCACCCCTATCTACTTATATCTTAGCATGTTTAGTCTTAAATGTCAAGGGCATTAAAAGGACATATTAAAAGGACATTAAGGGTAAAATACCATGATTCGGGTACTCATTTTGTACAGCTTTACCTCAAGGCCGTGAGATAAAAGCCTCGATTACGCTAGTAAACAGGATTCATATTTTTATTTAAATTTAAAATTGTGTGTGTTTATTGTACCAAGTTAGAACCTATTTCCAAAATCTGTGAGCCGTAAGTTCAACAAAGAAATAGAACACTTGATATAAGATATCAAGTGTATGATTAAAAATAAAAAGAGTGAAAAGAAAAAGAAAAAAACTAAAAGTCGTGAATTTAAGCAATTAACCCTAGATGAAAGGATAAAAATAGAGTTGTATTACTACAATGGAAAGAGTTTTAGAGACATCCTAAAGTTACTTGGTACAAATAGAAGCATCGGCACCATATCAAATGAAGTAGCCGGCAAAACAAGGAAAGGCAGGAATAAATATAGCGCTTACCAAGCTCATGAAAAGGCATTGATTAAAAGAGGAGAAGGAGGTAAAAGGTCGAGATTAAAAAGTAAGTTCATAATTGATTTCGTAGTGGAAAAATTGAAACTCGGTTGGTCGCCGGAACAAATTGCCATACGCTTACCGATCGACTACCCAAGTAAAAATATTTCTTACGAAGCAATTTATGAATACATTTATGCGCAAATAGGAAAGAGTGGAACAGTGAAGAAAGGTTGTGAAGATTTGAGGATATATTTAGCTCGTAGACATAAACGGAGAAACAAAAAAGGCTTTAGAAAAGGGCATGTTTTCCCTCATAGTGAAAGTTTACCTTCAATTGAAGATCGACCGAAATCAGTCGAGAAAAGGAGTGAGGTTGGAGATTGGGAAGATGATTCAATTGTGTCTAGGTAGAGCCCTGATAGGCTTAAATCAATCAACGAGAGGGCTTGTGGTATACTTTTCTTGAGTAAAATAAAGAATGGTACAAGTGAAGAATCCACTAAAGTTGTTTGTGAAAGATTAAAAAATATTCCATCTCCATATCTCAAAACTTTAACTCGTGATAATGGATCTGAAAATATGGGTTGGCAAGAAATTGAAAAAGGGTTGAATTTAAAAGTTTACTTTGCTCACCCTTACTCTTCTTGGGAGCGAGGAAGCAATGAAAATCTGAATGGTTTAGTTCGAAGATTCTTCCCCAAGAAAACTGACTTTGCTAAAGTAACCGATGAAGAAATATCAAAGGTCGAATATTTAATTAATTCCAGGCCAAGAAAAAGATTTGGTGGATTAACACCCTATGAAGTGTTTTTTAAAATGACGGGTGTTTTATTAGAATGTTGAATGTACCAGCTACTAGCGTTCCTCGCGCGCTACGCGCCTCTGTGCGAAGCACAGAGCTTTCCAAGAATGGAAAGTACGGGGAACGCATACGCACTCCGCTCGCCGAGTACGCCAGCAACCCCGAAAGAAAAAACACTCCTTGCATTTCTGATTTGGCGGGGGTGAAATTTTTCTTGAAAAAGGAAAGGGTGTTTTTCTTTCGGGGTTCTGCCCTCCAAGTATTCGGACAGGCGGAGTGCGAATACAATTCGGACTCGGTTTTGCGAAACTATTTTCTGGGGAAAGGATTCGCAAAACCGAGACTAATTTGTTTTGGCGGAAATTCGGATTGCGTTCCCGCGCGGAGGAGGGGTTTGGGGAGGAATCCGCGCGGGCTTCT